>JACRCT010000461.1 GCA_016218885.1 Deltaproteobacteria bacterium
ACAACCCGGAAGACCTGCGGCCCTTCTACGACGAGCTGCGCGAGGCCATCGGCCTGGAGCGCTACGGCGCGACCGAGGAGGAGCAGAGCCGCTGGTACAGCCACAGCGTGATCGGTCCGGCCACCGAGGGGGCCAACGGCGAGCCAGGGCACTGGACACGGCGCCTCGACTACCTCTTCGTCCGCCCCGCCGACAGCTGGCTCGACAGCGAAGTGCTGCAAACGGTGGGACGGGGCACGGGACCCGGCGCCACCGTCACCGCCTCCGGGCTGGGCATTCAGAGCGACCCCCTGTACCTGAGCGACCACTGCCCGGTGGTGGGGATCTGGGAGGTGGCGCCATGAGCGGGACCTCGAGCTGGGCCCTCACCCCTGCCCCCTCTCCCATCGGTCGTTTCACTCCCGGGGAGAGGGGCGCCTCTTCCGAACCCAACCTCTCCCAGGTTCGGTCGGCGCGTAGCGTCCGACCGAACCGTCTGGGAGAGGTCGGCGGCTTCCGTCAGGAAGCCCGCCGGGTGAGGGCCTTTCCCTCCGCCCTTCCCCACCTCGCCTTCGCCTTCACCGTCGTCCTCTCCCTCTGCCTGCTTCCCTCCTCCGCCCGCGCCGAGCCCCTGCTCTCCCGCGATACCGCCGACGTCGGCTCGGCAGGCTCCTACTCCATCGGGGTCTTCAATCCGCTGAAGGTCGCGGTCAGCGACGGCGTGGAGTTGCAAGCCCACCCGCTCCTCTTCTTCGTGGCCCCCAACCTCACCGTCCGCATCGCGCAAGGAGAGCTCGGCGGCTTCCGACTCGCGAGCGAGTACGGGCTCTGGTGTCCGACTCCCCTGATGAGGCTCACCCAAGGCTTCCTATTCCCGACCTGGGATCACGGCAGCGGCGAGGTCGGCTGGTCACTGGTCCCACAGGCGGGGCTCGTGGCCACCCGTGGACACCGCGCCAGCCGCACGCTGACTCTGGCAGCTGACATCGCTGTGGGAATCCCGCTGACCCGAGATGACCTGACTGCGCCGGGCGGCATCGCCCCGCTCGACGACTGGCTCGCCCCGGTGACCACCGGCTTCCGCGCCCGCCTCAATGTCGCCTACGACGTCTCGCTGGTGAGCTGGCTGCGAGGCCGCGCCTACCTGGGCCTATCGCTCCACGGCAAGAACCCCTCCCCCGTCGCCTTCTCCGGTGGGCTCAGCCTCGACCTCGCGGTGGGCAGGAACTCGCGCTTCACTCTGGGCATGATGTGGTGGAACGCCGATACCCGGGAGATGGACTTGCGCACCCACCAGCACGTCCGCTCCAACGACTTCTTCCCCACCCTCGACTTCATCTGGGCTGGATAGGCAGGGACTTCGCGCGTGGACGCCATCGAGGCCAGGGGCCGGTTCTGCAGGTTCGTTTTGCTATCCGCTTCAGGAGGAAGGCCTCGGCGCGCTCTCGCGGACTTGGCTGCCTTCAAGGTGTGCGTGCTTGCGTTGAGGTGGTCAATGAATCGCTGCAGGTCTCTTCTGCCCTGGCTCCCGTCACTCGCAATCGCGCTGTCGGCGGGCTGCGCGGGCGACACACACAGCGCGGGCATGCCCGATATCGTCACCAGTTGCTCGGACGCGGCCTTTCATCCCGGCGCCGGTCCCGACGCCGCCGAGGCCGAACCCGACGGGAGCGCCGTGGACCCGGATGCGAGCGGCAAGGACGTGGGCTCGTATCCCGGAGACCCCGACGCGGGCGATACGGAGCCCGACGCGGGCGATACGGAGCCCGACGCGGGCGATACGGAGCCCGACGCGGGCGATACGGAGCCCGATGCGGGCGATACGGAGCCCGACGCGGGCGGTACGAGCAGCGACTGGTACCTCGACTGCGAAGCCGGCTCGGACACCGCGGGCGGCCACAGTGAGGCCGCGGCGCTTCGCACCCTGGGCCAGCTCAACGCCCGCCTTGCCGCGACCAAGCTTCGGGGCGGGCAATCGGTGCGACTGGCGCGGGGAACGACCTGCCGCGGAAGCCTCACCTTGGCCTTGGACCCGGCCGACCCGTTCACCACCTCGGCCTCGGTGGGTGCCTACGGAGATCCTTCGCTTGCGCGCCCAGTCATCAGCGGAACGGTCCCGGTCCAGGGCTGGACCCTGGTCCCCAAGCCGAGCATGAACGGCGTGGACATCCCCTATCTCGAGGGGGCTCCCATCTACCGTGCGACGAGCGCACAGCCCGTCAAGCAGCTCTTCGCAGACGGCGAGCGCCAGCCGATCGCGGCCTACAACGACGCCTGCAACAGCGATCCCGCCAACGGCAACTACCGGGCGATGCCGGTGGCGGTGGAGTGGGACTTCCTGTCCGCGGTCCCGAGGCTCAAGGCCATCTCCTCGTTCTCCTATCCCCTGGGCTTCGGCTTCACCCCGGGTGAGGAGCTGCTCATCCGGGTCAACAACTGGTACTGGGCCCGCCGGATAGTCGCGGCGATGGACGCGAGCACCGGGTGGATCTCTTTCACCGGGCTGATCGACCAGAACCTGCGCAAGAACAGCCTCGACAACATGAGCCAGCGGTGGGGCTTCACCCTGCGCAACGCGCTGAACCTCGTCACCTGCCCCGGGGAGTGGACCTTCAACCCCGACACCAAGGAGCTGCACCTGTGGTCCACTGCGCCCACCCAGCGCCAGATCGAGGTCTCCGTAGGAAACAGCGGGGTGTTGGCCTCGGGCGTTCCCAATCAGGCGCGCCTGGAGCTGCGCGACCTGGTGGTGCGAGGATCGGCCGCCGACGGGATCCTTCTGGTGGGCAAGGGGACCTCCTCCCAACCGTCCCAGAGCACCGTCTCCATCGAGAACGTCTCCGTCGAGGACGCCAATGAGGTCGGGTTGAGGGCGTCCCGGCTGGGCCAGCTGACAGTTTCCCAGAGCAACATCAGCGGCTCCAACGCCCGCGGCCTGCTGACCTCGAGCGTCCCGACGGTGACGATCAGGGGCAACACCTTCCACGCCAACGGCAGTCTCGGCACCCAGGACGAGCCCGGTCAGTCCCTCTCCTCCATCACCGTCTCGGGCAGCTTCCTGGTCGAGGGAAACCGGATCGCCGACAGCGGGTACGCGGGCATCAGCGTCGGCAGCTCTCCGACCGGTGCGGGGGTCCTGCGCGGCAACGACGTGTCCAACTACTGCCTCCAGCTGAACGACTGCGGAGGGATCTACGTCAACGGGTATGCCACCCGCGCGGACCCGGCTTCCAGCGCCCCGGTGCTGATCGAGGGGAACCTCGTGCGCGGGGGCGCTCCCAACGTGCGCGGGGTCCACGACCCTACCTGGATGCTCGCCGCCGGGGTCTATCTAGACTGGATGATGAGCAACGTCACCGTGCGCGACAATGCGGTGCTGTCGAATACCTCGCGCGTGGGAGGGGTCTTCCTTCACGGAGGATCGAACAACCTGGTCGAGGAGAACACGGTCTTCCAGATCCACTGGCCGGATCTGAGCGTCGCCTACGATTCCAACCAGCCCGACCCGAAGGTCATGACTGGAAACACCTCGCGCGCGAACGTCTTCTATACGCAGAGCGCGACCAACGGGAACGTGCTCCTGCGCGACGTGTTCTACGAGGAGTTCAACCAACACCACCCCAAGATGCTGAACTCCGGGGTGAACTACTACCTGAACCCCCTGAACCCCTTCGTGATCCAGAAACAGGGAAGGACCACCTCGACCTTCAGCACCTGGACCATGAACACCATCGACGCCTACTACACCACCGCGAACACCGACCCCCTCTTCTCCAACACCCGATTGGTGATGAACGAGGGCTTCACCCCCATGTCGGTGGCCCTCGACGAGTCCTACTGCGACAAGGACGGAAGCGCGGTCCAGGGGACCATCGCGGTGGAGCCTCTGTCGGCGCGAGTCCTCGTGCGCTGCTACTGCAATCGGGACGGGGTTTGCAACAATCGGGAGAACCACTCGATCTGCGCGGAGGATTGCCCCTGAGCAGGGTCCGGCTGCGTCCGCCGGTAGACGCCGCCTCTGCCTGGGCGAGAGGTTCGCCCTCTCGACACGCTCGGCACCGCCTGCCGGTGGAGGAGCGGCACGCCACTCGCCGGTCGGTGGCCGCCGCCGATCTGCCCTTCGTCTGTTCGGCTCGGGTGTGGGCCGCAAAGCTTCGGGCTCAAGCACCGACATTGACGTTGGACGCTTGGCCTTCCTGGAGAAACACCTTGCGTTATGCCGGCAGCCACGGGGGACGGATGCTGGGGGGGACTTGAATCTATCTAGGCGACCTTCTGGTCCTTCGCTGCCAGGGGCGGCGGGGCCACGCCCGCACGCCGCTTGCCGAACGAGATCACTACCTGCTTCTCGGGGATGTTGATCGAGAGGTGGATGTGGCTGACCATCGCCAGCAGCGCGGCGAAGAGCAGCAGCGCCCCTGCGACCTGGTAGGCCAGGCCGTAGCTCCCGGTGGAGTCAGCGATGGAGCCGGCGAGGAGCGGCCCCACCACACCGCCCACGCCCCAGGCAGTGAAGAGGATGCCGTAGTTCAGCCCCATGTTCTTGGTGCCCCAGAGGTCGGCGACCGTGGCCGGGAAGAGCGAGAGGCACGAGCCGTAGCTGAAGCCGACGATGGCCGCGCCCAGCACGAAGCCGGGGACGGTCTCGAACTGGTTGAAGAAGAACATCACCGCGGCCTGCATCACGAAGACCATCGTCAGCGCCGCAACCCGCCCGATGACGTCCGAGACCAGCCCGGCCACGACACGGCCGCTGGCATTGAAGATCGCCAGCAAGGCCACGAAGAGGAAGCCGGTGTGGATGGTGTTCTGAGACTGGGTGGAGACGATCTTGGCGATATGGCCGATGATCATCAGCCCCGCGGTGGCGCCACAGGCGTACTGGAGGTGAAGCGACCAGAAGGTCGGGGCGCGCAGCATCTCGCGCCAGCTGCCCTGGCTCGGCGGGAGCGAGGGGACGCCCGCGGGGAGCGGAGCGCTCGCCTTGGCGGCCTCGGAGGGGTTGACCAGGAACTGCGCCGCCGCGCCCGCCACCAGCACGAACAGCACCCCCAGGATGCGGAACGCGCCGCTGACCTGGTAGGTGGCGAGCAGGTACTTCGAGAGCGGGGCGATGTAGACCGGCGCCAGGCCGAAGCCGGCGACCACGATGCCGGTGATGAGCCCCTTCTTCGCTGGCGGGAACCACTTCACCGCCACCGGGGTGGTCGCGGCGTAGCCGAGGCCGAACCCCGAGCCTGAGAGAAGCCCGAATCCGATCAGCACCGGCAGGTGCGACTCGGGTCCGCCGAAGCTGGCCACCACCAGGCCCACGCCGCACAGCAATGCGCCGGCGCTGGCCACCACCCGCGGGCCGAAGCGGTCCTGCAGGCGCCCCGCGGGGATCATCATCACCGCGAAGACGGCGATCGCCAGGGTATAGGGCAACGTCGCCGCGGTGCGGGTCCAGCCGAAGCCGCCCTTCTCCAACGGCTCGGTGAGCTGCTTGCTGAAGATGCTCCAGGCGTAGAGCACGCCCAGCGCCAGGTTGAGCACCGTGCCCGCAAGCACGATGAGCCAGCCACGGTTCTTCATTTTGGAGGCCTCCGGCCCCCCGGGGCGTTGCGGTCGGAGAGGTTCTAGACGCGATCGCCTGCGGGCGCAACCGAGGGGGGCCGGCGCTGGGGTGCGGCGGAGGTCGCTACTGACCACGGGGTCCTAAGAACCACCGGCCACGCGAGCGACGACGATCTGGTGCCTCGATCTGCTCTCGAAACGCTCCTCCTCGAAAGAGCCGAACTTGTGCAGGACCAGGAAGCCGTTGCGCTCAAGAAGGGCGTCGAGTTCCTGCGGGAAGTAGAGCCTCAACATGAGGTGTCGGATCGCACTCTCGGCCGCTCTATGCTCGACGCTCCCACCGTTCACGAACGACGGGTCAGGCACCCGACCGCGCACGTCGACACGGCGGCTGGCGCGATCGCCAATCAGTCCGACCTCGGCCGGGGCATCCTCGGGAATACCATCTGCCCCGTTACCAGCCTGGGCCGCTTGGCCGCCAACCGCGGCGCCTTCGCCGGACCCATCACCGTCATCCCACCCCACGCCGGCGACGCCTGCTTCTCCTTCTCGATGAAAGCCTCGAACGTCGGCCCGGTAGCTGTCTGCTCCAGCCCTCTTGCCTGCTCGTCCAGCCGGCGTATCGCCGCCATCCTGTCGTCGTTGCCGATCCGGGCCTGATCCACCGCCGTCCTCAGCACGCGCAGGGTCTCGTCGTAGACCTTGAGCGGCACGGGGAACGGATGCCCGTCTTTGCCCCCATGAGCCAAGGAGTACCGCGCGGGATCGCTGAAGCGGCAGGGCGTGCCGTGGATGACTTCGGCTACCGAGGCCAGCGCCTCCACCGTGCGCGCCCCCACGCCCGGCGTCAGCAGCAGCTCGGGAAAGTCCTGCGGCCCGCGCTCCGCCGCCGCCGCCAAGGTCCCCTGCAACCGCCGCAGCAGAACGTCATCCGCCCGCACCTCGTGATGTTCCGGCAGCTGCAAGTGCGGCAACAGCTGCTGCTGTGCCTCGGGCGCGGGGCTCGGCGCGGGCTGGAGCTTGCGCAGGGTGGCCAGGACCAAATCGGGTCGCTGCACAAGCTCGACCTGCGCCTCACGCGAGCGCGCGGCCCGCCGGTCGGTAAGGTTGACGATCGTTCCGTGCGGCCGGCCCTCGATCGCCGAGTGCGGCTCGTCCACGAAGCTCTTCAGGTTCTCCGAGAGCCAGTGGTAGCGCCGCGCCTGCCGGCGATCGGTGTTCATGCCCTGCTGCACCACCGTCCAGCTCCCGTCGTCGGCCACCAGGAACCCGTGCAGGTAGAGCGCGAAGCCGTCCTGGATCGCCGCGCTGTCGACCTTGGCCACCAGCCTGCTCGCACGAGCCAGCGCCGCCCCGTCGAAGCCCGCGCGCTCCCCGGCCGCCACCAGCTCCTCGGGGGTCTTGCGCGAGTGCCGGCCGCGCCCACCGCACACGTGCAGGCCCAGCTCCCACTCCACCGGCGCCAAGCCGCGCTTGAGCGCCCCGAGAACGCTCGTGGTGATCCCCGAGGAGTGCCAGTCCATCCCCATCACCGCGCCGAAGGACTGGAACCAGAAGGGATGGGCCAGCCGGCGCAGGAACTCCTGGCGCCCGTAGTGGTGGACGATCGCCTCGGTGATGACTCGCCCCAGGCGCGCCATCCGCGAGGCAAGCCACTCGGGAACTCGACCGCCGTGGAGCGGAAGGTCCGCGCTGCCGGTTCGCTGGCCCATACAAATGTTCAGGTTAGCGACCGATGGGGCGACCGGCAATGATCCCTCGAAACCGTTGGCTCTCTGGTGCTCTCGATCCCGTCCTCTTTCGCAAAAGCGAAGGTCCCGGTCCTGCATCCGTTTCGGGATACAGAGCGGGACCTTCGAGACAGGGCTCAGCGGGCAGGACGCCTGCGGTCCCAGGAGATCAACGGCCTTGTGCGCGTCCGAGCCGCGACCACGCCAGAGGAAGAGTGGCCGTGGCGGCGCCGATCTTCAGAGCATCGCCCACCAGGAAGGGAAGCAGGCCCTGGGCGATCGCCGCGCTGAAGGGCACGAAGACGCTCAGCCACGCGACGCCGCAGAGGTGGATGGTCAGGGTCCCGAAGGCCATCGCCAGCACGGTGGTCGCGGGGCGGCGGTCCCAGCGGCGCTCGGCCAGGAATCCCACCAGCGCCGCCGCAAGCACGAAGCCGACCAGGTAGCCCCCAGTGGGGCCGAACAGGTGCACCATGCCGAAGGAGCCGCCGGCGAACACAGGCAAGCCGGCAAAGCCCTCGCCGAGGTACGCCGCGACTGCGAGCGCACCACGCTTCCAGCCCAGCACCATCCCGGCCAGCAGCACCGCCAGCGTCTGCAGCGTCAGCGGCACCGGCGAGAACGGCAGCGGCACGGCCGCCTGCGAGGCGACGGCGATGAGCCCGCTGAACCCCGCCACCAGCAGCGTGTCGCGCAGCAGCTTGCCTTGGGGAAGGACGGCGTCGGCCAAGGTCATCGAGGCGGCATTCATCGAGGGCTCCTTGCAGTGGAAAGGACTAGCCTTCTAATCGAACGCCGCCCCGGCCACAAGCGATCCGAGGCGCCGTGTCCCGAGCTGTCCAGCGGCAGGCGGATGTGCTCCGGCTACCGCATCGCTGGGCCGCTTGCCGTCGACCGGCAGGCTTGGTTTCCTGTCGGGCCTTCGTCGCCCCAAGGAGGCATCACGTGGAGAAGCAGCGCCAGCTGATCGAGCAGTGCTTCGAGGATCGCCAGCGGCTGGCCGACCCCGAGACCCGCCGGGCCGTGCATGCAACCATCGCCGCGCTCGACGCCGGCACCTTGCGGGTCGCCGAGAAGAAGGACGACCAGTGGCAGGTCAACCCCTGGGTCAGGCAGGCCATCCTGCTGTATTTCGCGGTCACCGAGATGAAGGCCTGGGAGGCCGGCCCCCTCGCCTTTCACGACAAGATCCCCATCAAGCGCGACCTCGACAAGGCGGGGGTGCGGGTGGTGCCGCCGGGGACCATCCGCTACGGCGCGTTCGTGGAGCGCGGCGCGGTGGTGATGCCCGGCTACGTGAACATCGGCGCCTGGGTGGGCAGCGGCACCATGGTCGACACCTGGGCCACCGTGGGCAGCTGCGCGCAGATCGGGCGCAACGTGCACCTGGCCGGGGGCGTGGGTATCGGCGGAGTGCTCGAGCCGCCCTCGGCGAGTCCGGTCATCGTCGAGGACGACTGCTTCATCGGCAGCCGCTGCGTGGTGGTGGAAGGCGTGCGCGTGGAAGCCGAGTCCGTGCTCGGCGCGAACGTGGTGCTCACCGCCTCGACGCAGATCATCGACGTCACCGGCCCCGAGGAGCTGGTGCACAGGGGTCGGGTGCCGGCTCGCTCGGTGGTCATCCCCGGCGTGCGCTCCAAGCGCTTCCCCGCTGGCGAGTACGGCGTTCCCTGCGCACTGATCATCGGGCGGCGCACCGAGGCCACCGACAAGAAGGTGAGCCTGAATCAGGCGCTGCGCGATTTTGCGGTAGCGGTGTAGCCCACGAGGAAGGAGCGAGGCGATGGCCGAGCTGCAGAAGAGACTCGCGGAGCGGACCCTGGAGCTGTGCCGCATCCCCTCGGTGACCGGGGGAGAGAAGGCCATCGCCGACCACCTGGAGACATGGTGCCGCGCGAGCTTTGGCCGCGACGTGCGGCGAATAGGGAACAGCCTCGTCGCCGGCGACCTGGGCGATAGCCGGCCCACGGTGCTCCTGGTCGGGCACGTGGATACGGTGCCGGGGCAGCCTGGCGATCCCCTCCCGCACCTCGAAGACGATCGCGTGGTGGGGCTGGGGGCCTCGGACATGAAGGGCGGCGACGCAGTGATGATGGCGCTCGCCGAGGATCTCCCGCGCACCGGACTGGCCTGCAACTTGGCGCTGGTCTTCTACGAGGCCGAGGAGGGACCGTTCGAGGGCAATGGCCTCGGTCCCGTCCTCGCCTCGTTGCCCGAGCTCAAGCGGGCCCGGCTCGCCTTCTGCCTGGAGTCCACCGACTGCGAGGTGCAGGTGGGCTGCGTAGGCTCGCTGCAGGCCAAGGTGACCTTCCGGGGCCGTAGCGCGCACAGCGCACGCCCCTGGCAGGGCGACAACGCCATCCACAAGGCTGCGCCGCTGCTCGCCGAGCTGTCCACACGCGAGCGCCGGCGCGTGGAGGTGGAGGGCTTCGAGTTCTTCGAGGTGGTGAGCGCCACGCTGGCCCGCGGCGGGCGAGCGGCGAACGTGGTCCCCGAGGCGTTCGAGCTCAACCTCAACTACCGCTTTGCTCCGGGCCAGAGCGTGGCGCAGGCGGAGCGGGAGCTGCGGGAGCTGGTGGCCGGCCGCGCCGAGGTGGAGATCGTGGACCGCTCGCCCGCCGGACGGGTATGTGCCGCCAACCCGCTCCTCCAGCGGTTCCGAGAGATCGGCGGCGTAGAGGCCAGCTCGAAGCAAGCGTGGACCGACGTGGCGCGTCTGGGAGAGGCCGGTATCGACGCCGTGAACTACGGACCGGGTCTGACGAGCCAGGCGCATCAGGCCGGGGAGTTCTGCCCGATTGCCAATCTGGAGCGGGCGTATCGAGCGCTGCGGGGATTCCTGGAGGCCTAGCGTCGGCTCAGGCTGCTGCTCTCCGGCGCGATCCCACGGCCAGCAGCATGATCCCGGCGATCGCCAACGGCGTCCCCGCAATGAATCCGTAGCCTAGCCGCTTGCTCGCTGCTTCTCGACCGTGCGCGAGGAGGGCCGCGAGGTCCGCCTCGATGCCGGCTCCGAAAGCGGTCTCGACCTCGACCAGCAGGAACTGCTGGCTGGCGAGCATGGCGACAAACACCGCAAGGCCGCAGGCCAGCGCCAGTCCCCCCGCCGTCGCCAGCCCCGTGGCCTTCTCGGTCAATGCCCGGCCCAGGCACACGCACGCCGCGGCAAGGGGGGCCACCGCGACGGCCAGGCCAAAGGCGAGGCAGACCCGCGACTCACCGCTGCCAACTGCTCGGACGACCTCCGCATCCGCGGGGTTCACATGGGCAAGCGCCTGCTCGACCATGCGCATCCCCAGCCCGCGACCGATGGCACCCAGCCCCGCCGCCGCCAGACCCAAGATCCCCAACAGCATCGCGAACAGCGTCGCCAGTCGAGCCTTGCCCGCCGCGAAGGCAACGATGGGCAGGGCCAGCGAGGCCAGAGCGGCGAGGAGTGCCACCAGCACCAGCACATACATCATCCAGCCGCCCATCTCGAACATCCGCGCAATGCTGTCCATGGCTCGCGCCCTCCTTGCAAGTGGACGCACTTGAGCATGGCCGCATCCAGGCCGGCAAACCCGGGGTCCCCTATGGCATTCGGTTCCCCTGTCGGCCCCCTGCCGGCTTGCGAGCGAGGGCGGCATCCTCCAGACTGCCGCGCCTCGCATGGGCGCACCAGCCACGGACAGCAGAGGAGGGAGCGTCACTGGAGCGCTTTCCGCGCTCGCCGCCTTCGTCATGTGGGGCTTCGCGCCCGTCTACTTCAAGTCCGTCGGGCGGGCGCGGCCGCTGGAGGTCCTCAGCCACCGAGTCGTCTGGTCGGTGGCATTGCTGGCCGTGGCCGCCCTGCTCCTGCGCCGGCCCCAGCAGATCCGCCAGGCGTTGGGCGGTCCACGCCGCTGGGCGGTGTTCCTTCTGACCTCACTGCTCATCTCCAGCAACTGGCTGCTCTACATCTGGGCCGTCAACGCGGGCCACATCGTCGACTCCAGCCTGGGCTACTACATCAACCCGCTCGTCAACGTGCTGCTCGGGGTGATCTTTCTGCGCGAGCGCCTCAGTCGCCCGCAGATCACCGCGGTGGTCCTGGCATTCGCCGGGGTGGCCAGCCTCATCGTCGGGCTGGGATACCTTCCGTGGATCTCCCTCGTCCTGCCCCTTCAGTTCGGGCTCTACGGGCTGGTGCGCAAGAAGGCCAATGTGGATCCCCTGGTCGGTCTGCTGGCCGAGACCGCACTGCTCTTCCCGGCGGCGCTCGGCTTCCTCCTGTGGCTGGGCGCACGTGACGAGTCCGCCTTCCTGGCCCATGGGGAAGGCTTCGCCCTGCTCCTCGCTTTCGCGGGGATCATGACCGCGCTGCCGCTGCTGCTGTTCCTGGTGGGGGCGCAGCGGCTGCGGCTCTCGACCTTGGGGGTCATCCAGTACATCTCGCCCACCTGCCAGCTCATCGCCGGAGTCGTGCTCTACCGCGAGCCGTTCAGCACCTCCCATGCGGTGGCCTTCGGGCTCATCTGGGCGGGGCTCGCCCTCTATACCGGCGACACCTTCCTCGCGCTGCGACGCCGCCAGACGGTCGCGTGAAGTTGCCGCCTGCCTCAGACGCCGTTAGATGCCCCCCTCATGACCCACTTCCCCAAACGCCTGTTCTCGGTCGA
>JACRCT010000462.1 GCA_016218885.1 Deltaproteobacteria bacterium
CCGCTGCGCGGCGGGAGCTACGCTCGGGGTGACCGGGTTTTCTGTGCTCGATGTTCAGGTTGGCATCCACTCCCGGCTGCGCCGGCTCGGTGAGCGCGGGCGGCGTGCTCGTGCTCTCCGCTAGCGCCCGGGGATCGAGCAAGACGGCCTCGTCCCAGAAGGAGTGGAGCTCGGGTCCCTGTACCTCGCGCGGCCGCAGCGGCACGCCCCACAGAGCGCGTCCTTGGTATGGCGCGGGCAGGCGGCGCAGCTCGCGAAGCTGCTCCAGCCTCTGTCCGGTGCAGCTCGCACACCCGGAGGAGGGAGAGAGCATGTTCACCACGACCTCGTCCGCGGGCAGGCGAAGCTGGTCCAGCTCGGCGAGCAGAGCCGTGGTCTCCCGGACGCTGAGCTCCTCGGCGGCCATCACCGGGACGAAGCGGCACCGCTGCGGGTCCGTGAGGAGCGCGTCCGCGGTGGCGATGGAGGCCGACAGCTCATCCAGGAAGCGATCGAGCTCGTCGGGCCGGTAGCGGCCGGCGAAGAGCTGCTTCATGTAGCGGTGCTTGGCGAGCAGCGTGTCGAGGACCTGCACCCATTCGCGCAAGAGCTCGGGCATCGCCAGCAGCCGCAGGGTGTGTCCGGTAGGGGCGGTATCCACCACGATGCGCTCGCCCTCGCTCGCCGACTCCGCCCTCCGCGCGATGTCGAGGAAGCCGAAGAGCTCGTCCATGCCCGGCAGCGAGAGCGACAGGAAACGGCTGATGTCCTCGCTCTCGAGGAAGGTCCCCCTCTCGGCGATGGCCTGAAGCTGCTTCCCGTGCTGGCGCCGGAAGTCGACCAGGTATTGCTGGGCGTCGAACTCCACCACCTCCAGGGTGGCGGGAAGGCGCAGGCCCGCGAAGCTGTCTTGGAGCGAATGCGCGGGGTCGGTGGAGAGCAGCAGGACCGATCGCTGGGGAAAGCGGCGGGCGAAATCGAGAGCGGCGGCGACGGCGCAGGTCGTCTTTCCCACCCCGCCCTTGCCGCCGAACAGCAGCAACCGCAGGTCGGGATGGGTGAGAAAGCGGGGGCTCCTCATCGGCCTCCCTCCTGGGGCGCAGTCTGCTGCCGACCTTCCGGCGGCGGAGGGCTGACCTGCCGCTCGCGCAGCGACTTCACCTGATCGAGCCGGTTCAAAAGCTCCTTCTCCTTGGCGTCGAACTCCTCCTCGGAGATCCGCCCGGTTTCGAGCTGCATATAGAGCTCGCTCAGCTCGCCGCGGGTCTGCTGCTGCCTCTTGTCCAGCTCGTCGACTGCGGCCTGGTGGATCTTCTTGAACACCCACCACACGCCCTTGAACGGCGAGGCGAGCAAATCGTCGATGAGCAGCATGGCTCGCCTCCTGTCCCACTCACGGGCCGCCTCCGCTCATCCTGGGCTCGCTCTTGATGTGCATATCCACGAAGTCGTACGGCGGGTACGGCCCGCGCTGCTCGAGGATGAAGGAGTCGGGAAAGAGACCGGCCGCGGCCTTCACCGCCGCGTCGAAGTCCGCCTGCCTGTCACGGCCTACCAAGCAAGCAAGGTTGACGAACTCCGCCTCTTGGCGCACCGGGAGGCTCTTGCTCTCGGCCGCAATGCCGCCCAGGGCCTGGGTCATTCTCTGCGTGTACTCCTCGCGCAGCGAGCTGAGCGCCGCGTCCACCTTCTGCCCGAGGTCGATCTTCTCCTCCCGGGTGGGCTCGCGTCCGCTTTGGGCGATCTGGTCACGGGCCTGGCGCAAGCTGGGGTTGCTGGCGACCAGGAACTCGAAGACGGTCGGCTTGGAAGCTGCGTACGACACGCGCACGCCCATCTCCGCCTTGCCCTCGACCCTCCGCATCTGGGAGGAGAGATCTTCGTGGTAGCGCTGCAACAGGTCGCGCACCGCTTCTCCGCCTTCGGCGATGGTCCCGAAGGACACAGGCAGCACCACCCGGCTCGAATCCGTCACTCTTGTGAGCACCTGCTGGTGCGCGGAGAGGAGCCGACGTTCCGGGCGCAGCTCCTCGCGGGTCGGTAGGTCGCTCACCACCGCCGCGAGGTCGCCGCTTTCGACGCTGTAGACCTTGCCCTGCTCCACGCCTTGGACTTCTCCGAAATCCTTCGCGGAAGCCTTCGGTACCACCGCATACAAATACATTCCGCCGGCGCCCTGCGTCGTATCCATCACGCTTCTCCTGTCTCTCCACCAAGCCTGGGCTCTCTGATGTGCTAGGCGTTCGCCTGACCAGGACTAGGCTGGGGGCGCAGCCGTCGCAGTGGCGGCCACCGCGTCCGCGTATCGCAGATACGTGTCGACAGAGGCGATGACCACGCGCGCCTGCACGGTGATGATCTCCAAGCCGACGATGGCGACCCTGATCCACGCGTCGATTACGATGCCCTTGTCGAGGATGAGGTCGACCACCTCCGCCAACCCGCCACTGCCCGGTGCGGCGCCACCCCCCGACCTCTGGACCTCTGCCACAGAAGCACCCCTATCTACGTTCTGCTTTCCAGAACCTTGTCATTTGCAGCCGGTGTCGTTGATGTTCGTATCTATTCTTTGTTCTCTCCTTGCCCGCGCCTCTCTTCGAGCTCCTCCTTCTTCTGCTCGAGCCTCTCCTTCACTTCCTCCGTCTTGCTGGCAAGCCTCTCCGAGGCCTCTTGGGCTCTCTGCTTGGCTTGCTCCAGGACGCCCTTGGAACGTTCGAGGAGCTCGTCCTTCTTGCTCTGTTCGCTCATGATCCACCTCCACCGAGCGAATGTTGGTACCCGCGGATCCTCCGTCAACACGGATGCGGGCACGCGCCTTGATGTGCCTCTCCCCGACCGATCAAAGCACCGCCCGCAGAGGTCCACCGCGACAAGGGGATCTTTCGAGCGCCCTCCATTGCAGGCGAATGGGTGGGGTAACAAATGAACCGCAAGCGAGGTTTGCGGACATGGAAAGGCACGACCAAGGGGAAGGGACTGAAACCGGTGGTGGCAGGCCGCAAGAGGCGCAGGACATCACCCAGAAGCTCGCCGAGCTGGACCGGATGATGGCTGGCGTTCGCCAATCCATTGAGAGAATCAGGGGGACGGGAGGCGGAGAGGAATCCGGCGCGGAAGAGCCACGCGAGGAGCCCACCGCAGAGCAGGCTCCCGAGGAGGCCGGTCCGCCCGAACAGGCAGCGCAGCCCGAAAAGGGAGCGCAGAGCGAGCAAGGGCGGGAAGCACAAAAAAAACAGAAGGAGCCAAGTCAGGAAGAAGAAAAGGCCGCGGAAGCCGAGCC
>JACRCT010000486.1 GCA_016218885.1 Deltaproteobacteria bacterium
CATTTAATGCGCTGTGCAGGGCTGTCTGCATAGTGGGTTCCAAGGTACGGCGGGGTGAGGCTTGTTGAGACGAATGCTCGATAGGTGTGAATTTGCCAATCGGCTGCCTTTAGGGTGGTTGTCGTTAGAGTGGTTCCGCTTGATGTTGAGGCCAGCATAGATA
The DNA here is from genome assembly GCA_016218885.1 of Deltaproteobacteria bacterium. Lineage (GTDB taxonomy): Bacteria > Myxococcota > Myxococcia > Myxococcales > UBA5297 > JACRCT01. The sequence continues at coordinate 164 of JACRCT010000486.1, forward strand.
GTAATTCGCCGGTGCTTGAGAGCTGCCAAATGGAAAGATACATTCCGGAACCAGTCAGGCTGCTGTTTGCAGTGGCTGTGAGTGTAACGGTTCGGTTGGGCCAACAGGTATATAGGGAATCCTCATAATCGCAGCCCAGGGCCGCGGGGGTCAGGCTCACGCTCCAGCCGTCGAGTCGTTGCTGAATGGTGCCGGGGTTCTGCGAAGACTCTTCGGCTGGAATGAAGTCTTTCTGGAGGCCTTGGCCGCAGTTGATGGCCAATAGTAGTGCCATGACGGCCATTGAACTCTTTTTGAGGTGGTTGTTCACTTCTTCTCCGGTCCTTGTTGGGTTGTTTGAATGTCGGGAGGTTAAGATTTCAATTTGTGTGGGGAATGTCGATCGATGCCCTCCTTTGACGTCTCTTGCGTCGGCCGATGCTTCTCACTCTGTTTCAGAAGGTGCTTGCGAATTGGCGTCCTGTCTCTGGGTTGTGCTTTTCGTGTTCAGAAGTTGCTTTTCGGGGGTTGTCGATGAGTGTTTTGGAGGGCAGGCGGCGACTAAGGTGGGTGTGCCTGGTGCTGGTGGCGCTGCCGGCTGGCAGGTAGTGGCGGAGTCTTGCTCCAGTATGGGGTTGGTCAAGTGGTCAGCGGCTGGCCGATTAGATCGATTAATCGAGGCGGTGAGCGAGGCGCGCGCGCATCATCCCGCTCGTCGAGCAGGTGCATCGTCGTGAGTATTGGCTCCTCTTGGAGCCTTGCTAGCAGTGTTGTCAGCGGCAATATTGCGTCTACAGCAGGACAGAGTTCCCGGTCAAGGCTGCTTTGAGAAAAATCGGACTTGAGGTGGAAATTTGCAGCCTCGCTGGAAGCAACGGCTTGGAGGTTGGAGGCCTTCCGGGGGGCCGCCTCGCGAGTCTCCGGCCTGTCCCTATCTTCCGTCTGATCCTGGGCGGGAGGGGCGGCGATGGGCGCGCGTGGATGGGTGGTGTTTCTCGCGGGTGCAGGGGTCTCGCTGGGCGCCTGCCAGAACCAGCAGTTCTATCGGGTCGACCCCAATTCGATCGCGGTGGGCAACACCGTGGTCCAGGTGCTGGGCAAGCCTGAGCCGCCCAACATCATGCTCGTGGTCGATCGCTCGTTCTCCATGACCGAGTCGGTCACGGGTACGGGCCTGCGGTGCACCGACACCGGCACCGACTCCTCGCCCTACGACGCCCGCTCCACCAACCCCTGCAAGTGGAACGACCTCAAGGTCGCCTTCGCCGATCCCCAGACCGGGTTCCTCACCACCTCGCAGGGGCTGGCCCGCTTCGGGCTGCTGCCGTTCCCGGCTGCGACCGGCGCCTGTGATCACGGACAGATCGTGGTGCCCATCGGGGTCGATCCTCAGCCCATTCGGGATCAGCTCCTCAACCGCCTCATTCCCGGCGGGGGCACCCCTACCGCAGCGACGATGCTCGAGGCGGCCAAGGACCCGCTGCTGGCCATCGAGGAGCCCAATCGCAAGCGCTTCGTCATGCTCCTCACCGACGGGCTGCCCAACTGCAATCCCGGAAACGCCGCCCTGTGTGCCCAGTGCCGGGCGGACGCCAACGCCTGCTCGGCGAGCGGCGGGTGCCATCCGACCGATCCACCCTTCAACTCGTGCGGCACCACCCCCTTCGACGGCGCGAGCTGTCTGGATGAGATCGCGCTCGTGGATGCGGTGCATGAGCTGCGGGGGAAGGGTATCGACACCTTCGTCATCGGCTTCGGCAAGGACACCAGCGGCACTGACGCCAATCGGGTGCTCAGCGGCGCCGCCATTGCCGGCGGCCACGCCCGCCAGAACGCGCCGACGCAGTACTACCAGGCGAATACGGTCCAGGACCTGCGCACCTTCTTGGAGGAGATCCTGCAGCGCTTCCCATGCACCTTCTCGCTCGATCCCGTTCCCTCGGACGGTAGCCTCGTGGAGGTCTCGGTCGAGGACTCGGTCCAGAAGACCATCACCAGCCTCAAGTCCGGAGTGGATTGGAAGTTCGCCACCGACACGCTCGAGCAGGTGCAGCTTCTTGGGAGCTGGTGCACTGACCTTCAGAACGCGGACGCCAATCGCTTCACGGTGCGGGTCAAGTACGTGAGCTTGCTGTAGCCCTGTGCGAATTCTGGCCTGGGCCAGAATGGGCGCGCCGTGTCCGAGCCGCGAGCGTCAGCGACCGGATCTGTAGTTCTCGCCCAAAGTCGGGTCGTGCTCCGGAGCGCCGCTAGCTATCCCAAGTGCCGTTCAAGCCAGCCGCGGATCAGGGTGCAGCTCGATTCCAGCGAGCGCCTTGGTCCCCAATACATCGGCGAGAGGGCGCCATGAGCCTCTCGAAGTGCCTCGTGTTTCTTCGCAGACGACACGCCAAAGGAGGGATCCTCCGCCTGCGGAATGGCCACGATCTGCTTTGCGCGACCATCTCATCAGCCAGCTGCCGAACAGATATCCCCTCCAGCAGCGGTAGGTCTTTCTTGGCGATGATCGCGGCCGCGTCTTCGTAGTGGCGCACGAACGACACCGGCGATAGGGGGACCCGAGCGTACCGCTTGGAGATTGCGTCGAGCTTCTCGAGCAGCGTCACTGTGGGATGAACGCACCGAACCGCGCGAGGTCGATTGTCCCGGAACTCCCCGAGCTGGCCAGCGCGCTCGAGCCCCTCGTGGACGAAGCTGCTCAGCGCACAGTCGACGAAGGGCGTCACGCGCGCGGCTCCGACCTCGAGCAACACGAAGGGCCGCATGGGGCCCAGTTGGTCGAGGAACAGTCCCGGGTACTCCACCCGGACCTCCACGCTGCGCGCCTGCTTGTCGATGCTGGCGGGGTCGACCACCACCCTTGCGCCGTCGATCACCAGCACCTGCCCCAGCGCCTCGAAGAAGGAGCGCCGTTGGCCGATCGGCCCCTTGTTCAGGCTGGTCCACGAGGAGACCGTCGGGAGCCCCTTGACCCTCCCCGCCTGGACCCGCAGGTCGAGGTCCTCCGAGAAGCGCTGGATGAGCCTGAACCCCTTGGAAAGCGAGGTCCCACCCTTGAACCAGATCTCGAGGCCCTGCTGGTGGATGGACCAGAGGGCATGTGTGACCCAGTAGTCCTTCTCCACCAGCGCCGAGCCAATTCCGGTGGCCGCGGCGACGCTGGCGAACCAGCGCGCCGAAATCTCGCTCCTCGTGGACGAGCTTCAATGGGTGCTCCGCTCGAGGCAGCGATCGACGAGCTGGCGTGTCGCCAACGTGGCGTACTCACCCGCCATCGCCTGCAACCGCGTTCGGTCGAACCGGTCCTCCGAGAGGGCCTTGCGCAAGGCAGCTTCGAGACGGCCCAGCTCGGCGCCGGCCATCGCGGGATGCTCGAGCAAATCAATCACGAACCACTCCGGGACCGGTTTCTCGGGATAGCGGACCCGCCGGAGCAGGAAGCGAAGGTTCCCAAGCAGGAACTCCCCGGAGCGCTTGCGGTTGTACACCAGCGTGGCGGCGAACAGGCCCGTGGTGCCGAGCCCTAGGGCGTTCCAGACCGGAGGGCCTGTGATGATGAAGTCCTCCGTCTCCAAGAAGCCGCGCAGAACCTCCCTCTCTTCCGGGGGAGTCGGCCCAAACCGGCTGGCCTGGGGAGCGAAGAAGAGGCCTGGGGCAAGCCGCCGCAGGCGCCCCTCGCGGAGCAAGCGCTTGGCCAAGCGGGTAGGGTTCGCGCCCCACCTCGTGAACTCGTGCGTCCGGTAGACGCGACCAGGGACGAGATCGGGCTGAGCTGGGCTAGGCATGAGCTCGCTCGTTGTTTGAAGTTTTCCGGAAAAAACATACCAACGTGCCCGACCATCAGCAACCGGGTCTCCTTCGAGAAGCCAGGCGCGCACAAGGTGGAGGTGATGCCAGAATGGGCACGCCGTGTCCGAGTCAGCGACCGGATCCGCTACCGCGTGTACTCCTCAGCCCCCAGCCGGGGCGCGAGCCTGGGCACCGGCGCAGTGGCCGCGGGCAGGATCAGGCTGAACTTCGCTCCGCTCCCCACCGCGCTCTGCACCTCGATGCGCCCGCCGTCCGTCCGCGCGATCCTCTCCGCGATCGCCAAGCCGAAGCCCGAGCCCTGGCTCTTGGTGGTGTAGCCCGGCGCGAAGATCCGCCGCTGGTTCTCCGGCGCGATGCCCGGCCCATCATCCGTCACCGACAGGCGCACCCATGCGCCCTTCGCATCAGTGGCCGTCCCAATCTCCACCACGCCCTGCGGGCTGGCCTCGCGGGCGTTTCGCGCGAGGTTCAGGATCGCCTCCCGCAGCGCGGCAGGATCTCCGAGCGCCAACACCGGGCCTTCGGTGAGCGCCAGCCGCGGCCGCTCGGGCTCCGGGAAGGCCTGCTCCACCTCCGCCGCCAAGGCATTCAGGTCACAGGCCTCGCGCCGCTGCGTCACCGAGCGCGCCGACTTCAGGAACGCCGCCCAGTCCGAGTAGACCTTCTCCAAGCTGAGCGTCAGCTCCCTCAGCTCAGCTTCCTCAGGGCTCCGGCGCGACAGGTCTCGCGCCCTGCTCCCGGCGAGGCCAATCAGGTTCTTGAGCGCGTGGCCCGCGCCGTAGGTCGAAGCGAAGGCTTCCTGCCGGCCGGCGTCGGCGACGGCATGCAGCAGGCGGACGAGGGCGTCGCCGCGGCGATCCTCCGCGACCCGCTGGAGCAGGGAGGCGAGGGCGTGCTCGTCCAGGTGCTCGAGGCATAGCCTCGCCAGGTTCTGTGCCGCCAACCCGTACCCGGGGTCGTCCACCAGCACCGCCGCCAGCTCGGAAACCGCCTCCTCCTGACGGCCGGTGGCCATCAGCGCCACTGCGAGGTTGTTGCGCGCCGCGGAGTCGTTGGGGTCGCCCTCCAAGCCGTCCCGATAGTGGGTGATGGCCCGCGCATACCCATCCGGGTGGTCGTCGTGGAGCGAGGCGAGCAGGAAGCGGGCGCGCGGGGAGGCAGCTCCCTGTGCGACGAGGGCCTCGAGCAGCTCGATGGCGCGGGCGCGGCTGGAGGGATCGGCGCGCTGCGCCGCCAGCAGGAGCGCCTGTTCGAATCTCGGGTCGTTCACCGCTGTGCCTCCCCGGGAACCGTCGCGAGCGCGTTGACCGGCTACCGGGCTCCCGACTAGCATCCAAAACCTTCAACTGACGAGGGTTTACATGCCCATGCAAGTCCACGCATACGGCCTGACCGATGTCGGCCGCAAGCGCCAGGGAAACGAAGACAGCTTCACGGTCGATCAGGCGCACGGCATCTACATCGTCGCCGACGGCATGGGTGGCCACAACGCCGGTGAGGTGGCCTCGGCGCGCGCCATCGAGGTGGTCCAGAAGTATCTGGTCGACCACTTCCAGGTGATGGAGCAGTTCTCGGAGAACCCGACGCCGCAGAACAGCCAGGCGGCCCAGGCGCTCATCGAGCAGGCCATCCAGACCGCCTGCTCGGACATCTACAAGACCGCCCAGGCCGATGCCGCCAAGCGCGGCATGGGCACGACCTTCGTGGGCCTGTTCCTCGCCGGAGACAAGGCGGTCGTCGGGCACGTCGGCGACAGCCGCTGCTATCTGCTCCGTCAGGGCCAAGCTCACAAGCTGACCGAGGATCACACCCTCATCTCGGCGCAGCTCAAGGCGGGGACCATCACCAAGGCCGAGGCGCAGAAGAGCCCCTACCGCAACGTCATCACCCGTGCGGTGGGCATCCAGGAGTCGGTGCAGGTGGACACCCTGCCCATCGACCTGATGCCGGGCGACCTGTTCATGCTCTGCTCGGACGGGTTGCACGGCTACCTCTCCGACGAGGAGACCCCGGGGCTGCTCGGCGCGGCTCCCTGGGACCAGCTCCCCAAGAAGCTCATCGACCTGGCCAACACCCGTGGCGGCAAGGACAACATCACCTGCATCGCGGTGGGGGTGGGCGGCGAGCCCAACCAGGAAGCCACGGCCGAGGCGGCGGCGAAGATCGACGCCCTCAAGGCGATCCCCCTCTTCACGCACCTGACCTACAAGGAGCTGACCGCGGTGCTGGCCATCTCCAACACCCGCGGCTACCCCAGCGGCCGGGAGATCGTCGTCGAAGGCCAGCCGGGCGACGAGCTCTTCGTCG
>JACRCT010000454.1 GCA_016218885.1 Deltaproteobacteria bacterium
ATAGACCCGCACGCCGTCGCCGTGCGGCCGGGCCTGGTCGAACTCGACCAGGGCGCCACCGACGCCGGGCTCGGTATAGGGAAGCAGCGCCATCCTGAAGCCGGGCACGCTGGAATCGTCCTTCAGGGGCTTGGCGAGAATCTGCTCGTAGAAGTGCTTGGCCTCGGAGATCTTGCGCGTGGGGATTTCGAACCAGTTGATTGCATTCATGATCGACTCCATGCGTTGGGATGCAGTCGCGACGATAGGCGGGGCCTGCTGCCACCGTGGTGTCAGCAGAGCTCGTTCGGCAGCCGCGCCTCTGGACCGAGGGGCTTCAACGGCGCTCGCCCGCGCCGGAGCGAGCCGCTCTCCGCGGAAAGGGTAGCGACGAGGCACCGGCATCGGTGACGGTGTCCGCGGCGGAGCGTCAGGGGAAGGCGGGGAGGCAGGACCGCAACGTGCTGCTGGCGCTGCCGACTTGAGGCGCGCGGCGCCAGCCTTGCGCTACTGGATCACCGCCTCCTGCGAGGCCCAGGCGATCCCGCCTCGGAAGTCGCGGACGACGACCCAGAAGCGGACCTTCCCGGCCTCGGGAACGTCGCCCGACCCCTCCGCACCTGGCGCCGTCCAGCTCACCTGCGGCTCCTTGTCCGACCACGAGTGCTCGTCCTCGTACTTCCCGGAGGTCGCGTACCAGGAATAGGCCCAGGCCTCGCTCGCAGCCTCGATCGCTGCGCCATTTTCCTCGCGGCGGGTGTAGGGCTGGAACGCGGGATCGGCGGGCAGGAGCGGAGTCAGGTCCACGACCTGTCCGGCAAAGACGTCCGAGGGGAGAGTGATGCCCGCGAGAACGGGGTTGCGGTTCGGCTCGTCGGTCTCGTCCGGCCCGCGGATGACGATGCGCTTCACCGCGGTCACGCTGGCGCGCTCGGCGCGAAGGTCTTCCAGGCGGGTGGAGAGGTTCGCGAAGGCCTGGCACAGGTCGGACCCCGAGAAGAGCTCCTCGGGCGTCGCATCCACGGCGAGGGAGACCACCACCACGTTCATCCCCAGCATTCGCTCGGGTGCGTCCGCCGCCATTGAGTCGAGATCCAGCTCCGCGGGAAGGATGTAGACCGGCGGCGGCAGAGCGAGGGTCCTGGTGGGATCGGCGGGGTCGTAGGCGATGGTCGCCGCCCCACAACCCGAACCGTCGCACGCTTCGAGCCCCGAGAGCGAGATGCCGCCCACGATCCCCTGCCCCAGCGGGATCTGCGGCACGCCTCCCGTGCACGCCTGGGAGCTCAGCGAACCAGCGACCAGGGCCATCGGATCGCGCAGGTTGGCGAACGCGGTGCACAGTGCCTGGGAGGGGTCGGCGGGCTCGGGCGTGCAGGCGAAGTGCAGGACCGTCGAGCGCCGACCGGGCTCGGTGAGGTGTCGCTCATCGGCGACCAGCGAGGTCAGCAGGGTCGCGCCCGGTGGGCGGGCGGGAGCGGCAGCAGGGTCGGGTGCGGGGTCGGCGATCTGCGGCGGCTCGGCCTGGACGGCGAGCAGCCGGAACGACTCCACCTTGGACGCAGGATCGAAGGTCGGGACGCAGCCGGCGGCAGCCACCGCGAGGGCGGCCAGGAGGAGGGGCAGCGGGCGAGGGCGCGGCGTAGCCGTCAACCGACTCGTCGGCTCGGTTCCCTTCACCCCGAGCGCAGGCCGCCCCGAGCTTGCGAGGGGGCGGCCGGAGTCGAGGGGCCCCTCGACTCCGGGGCTCGCGCTGCTCGCCCCTCTGCTCGGGGTGAGCGGTGACGGCTGCTTTCTCGAGGAAACTATGGGAGGGCGCGGTGGGGTGACCATGGCGGGGCTCCTCAGTAGACGAACTTGAGCCCGACGGACGGGTAGATGGGCAGATCGCCCACGTAGGCGCTCTGCGAGTAGTCGAAGTTGTAGAAGACCATGCTCGCGTTCTGCCGATAGGTGACGTTCTGCACGTCGAGGTAGGCCGAGAGCGTGGAGGTCCTGAAGGTCCACTTCTTGTCCACGCGCAGGTCGAGCTGGAAGAAGTCGGGGAGGCGGGCATTCATCTTCTCCGCCGGGACCGCGGAGTAGTAGTCGCCGTCCACGTCGTAGATGGCGCCGTCGTTCTTGCGATAGGGGCTGCCCGACCCGTAGCGCAGGCGGAGCCCCACCGACAGGCCGTCCCAGACCTCGGGCAGCTCCAGGGTGCCGACGGCGATGAGGTTGTGCGGCTGGTCATAGGCGTCGCCGGTCTCGTCCAGCCGTCCGCCGATGCTCTTCGAGTCGCGCTGGGTCCGCGAGTAGCTGTAGGCGATCCACCCGAAGAATCGGCCGTCGGCGTCGTAGCGCAGCAGCAGCTCGGCGCCCCAGGCGCGCCCGGTGCCGTCGTTGCCGTAGCGCTCGGCCACGAGCGAGCCGCCGCGCTCCACCCTTCGCGTGGAGGGCTCGACGAGGTCATAGAGCTGCTTGTAGTAGCCCTGCACGTCGACGCTGAGGGGGCCCCAGATGCGCTGCTCCACTCCCAGGCTGTACTGGCGCGCGGCTTCGGGGCCGAGGTCGGGGTTTCCGTACTCCTCGGTGACGTAGGCCCCGTTGGGAAACTGGTGGAAGACGCCGGCGCCGCCCTTGACCGTGGTCCCGTCGATGACGGTCCAGCGCGCGTTGAGCCGCGGGTCCAGCCAGGTCTGCCCATAGTACGAGCCGTGATCCACGCGCAGCCCGGGGACAAGGCTCAGACCCTTGAAGGGGCGGACGACTGCTTCGAGCCAAGCGCCCGGAGTCCAGCTCTTGAAGGTCTTGGAGAGGCGGATCTTGCGCTGGTCGAGGCTGTTGGGCATCTCGTTGGCCTGCGGGATGGGCGGGGTCAGGTAGTCCGCCAGGAGGTGGTCGTAGCGACCGTCGAACCCCAGGCCGAGGGTGAGCCAGCTGCCGAAGTCGTGGAACCCCTCGGCGCGGATGGTGGTGGACCAGTCGACCTGCTCCATGCGCAAGGCGGTGTCCAGGTTCACGGCGGACTTGTCGTAGCCTCCCGCGACCAGCAGCCGCAGCCGGGTCGCGGGATCCGGACGGTGGTCCCAGCTGCCGACCAGACGGAAGAACCGGGTGGTCAGGTCGACGGAGTCGAAGGAGTCGGTGGCGTTGGAGCGGATGCCCGCAAGGCCCATGGCGTCGTCCGAGCCGTAGAAGCCCAGCCGCACGGCGTCGTGCTTCGAGGGCAGCCAGGTGAGCTTGGCCTGGAAGTCGTAGAAGCGCGGCGCGACCGAGAACTGCGGCAGATCGTCGGTGCTCTCGCCCGACCACTCCATCATCTTCGTGCCCAGCGAGAGCATCAGGTCCGAGTAGGAGCGCCGGGCGGCGACCGCGAAGGAGAGCGTGTCGGTGAGCGGCCCTTCGCCGAGCAAGGTCACCTGGCTGGCGTTGAAATCGAAGAGCAGGTGGTGGCTCTTGGGGTCGGGATCGCGGGTCTTGACCTCCACGCGCCCGCCGGTGGCTCGCCCGTACTGGATGCCGTAGTTGCCGGGCTCGTACTCGACCTCGCGCGTCAGGTCCGGGGAGTAGGCGCTGCTCAGGCCGGTGAAGTGGAAGATGAGCGGCACCTCCACGCCGTCGATGTAGACCCGCGAGTCGGCGGGGTTCGACCCGCGCAGCACCAGCTGGCCGGCGCCGAAGGGGGTGCGCGCCATCCCGGGCAGGTTCTGCACCACCCGCACCGCGTCGCCGGAGACGCCAGGGATGCGCGAGATCTCGCTGCGGGTGATGGCGATGACCGAGACGTCCTTCTTGTCCTTCTCGCCTACCACCACCGTCTCGAAGGCGCCCTGGAGCGTGCGGCGCAGGTAGTAGGTGACCTCGGTGGCCTTTCCCGGCTCCAGCGTCTCGGTGGTCTCGAAGCGCTGGTAGGCGCCGAGGAGCGCCACGATCTTCACCTTTCCGATGGGCGCGGCGCTCGTCTCGAAGCGACCTTCGGAGTCGGTCTCCAGGACGAGCGCGCCGTCGCCGATGTCGATGACCGCGCCCGGCAGCGGCTTGCGTGTCCCGCGCTCCACGATTCGCCCGCGCAGCTGGCCTCGGGCCTCCAGGGCTCCGTCGGGCACGCCGCCGTCGGACTGAAGGGAGGGCTCGGGCGCAGGGGCGAGCTCGAAGTGAAAGCGGTACTC
>JACRCT010000455.1 GCA_016218885.1 Deltaproteobacteria bacterium
GACGGCAGGGAAGGAGGCGTCGGGGACGGGGAACATGAAGTTCTCGCTGAACGGCGCCCTGACCATCGGGACGCTGGACGGCGCGAACGTGGAGATCCGCGAGGAGGTGGGCGCGGAGAACTTCTTCCTGTTCGGGCTCACGGTGGAGCAGGTGGTGGAGCTGAAGAGGAAGGGCTACCGGCCCGAGGAGTACTACAAGGCCAACCGCGAGCTGAAGAAGGTGCTCGACGAGATCAGCAACGGCACGTTCTCGCCCGGGGAGCCCAAGCTGCACCAGCAGATCGTGGACTCGCTGCTGCACGGCGGGGACCAGTACATGCTGCTGGCGGACTTCGCGAGCTACGTGGCGTGCCAGGACGAGGTGGCGAAGGTCTACCGGGACCAGGAGAAGTGGACCCGCATGGCGATCCTCAACGTGGCGCGCGCGGGCAAGTTCTCCTCGGACCGGACGATCAAGCAGTACGCCGAGGAGATCTGGAACGTGAAGCCGGTCAAGCGCTGAAGAGGTGATGATCAATGGCCGGACGATTGCTCGTCACCTCCTGAGGCTGTGCGCATCCTGCTGACCTCGTCCCGGCCCGCCTTCGCACCTCCCTGCGAGGCGGGCCGTGCCGTCTGCTGAAGAAGGGAGCAGCCGGGCGCACCTCCAAAGGCAGAGATTCCTTAGTCATTCCGGCATGCTCCTTGACCCGGCTCGTGCCCCGGACGGAGAATCGCCATTCTTCGATGGTGACTCCCCCCCAAGGGTTCCCGCAGTCGTTCGGGAAGTATCGCCTCCTGCGCAAGCTCGCGCGCGGCGGCATGGCGGAGCTCTTCCTGGCCGAGGACAGCTTCGGCCATCTGGTGGTGATCAAGCGGGTCCTGCCTCACCTGACGCAGGAGACCGACTTCCTCAAGATGTTCCTCAATGAGGCGCGGGTGGCGGCGCTCCTCAACCACCCGAAGATCGTACGGGTCTTCGACCTGGGCATGGAGGGAGAGCACCTCTTCCTCGCCATGGACTTCGTCGACGGCTACGACCTGGAGACCCTGGCCAGGTGCGCCGGTGGGCGGCTGCCGCCGGCGATCGCCGCGAAGGTGGCCTCGGACGTCTGCGACGCTCTGTACTACGCCAACCGGGTCAACGACCTCGAGGGCAAGCCGCTCAACGTCGTTCACCGCGACGTCACCCCTGGCAACGTGATGATCACTCGCCAGGGCGAGGTGAAGCTGGTGGACTTCGGGGTGGCCAAGGCCGCCGCCCAGCTCGAGCGCACCCGCCCCGGCGTGGTCAAGGGCAAGTTCCGCTACATGTCGCCCGAGCAGATCGAGTTCAAGGAGCTCGACGGTCGCAGCGACCTGTTCTCGCTGGGCGTGCTGCTCTACGAGATCTGCACGGGTGACCGCCCGTTCGAGCGCAAGCAGCTGCTGGACATCATCAACGCGCTCACCGGCTGGACCCCGCCACCGCCGACCGAGGTCGTCAAGGGCTTCCCCAAGCCGCTCTCCCTCGTGATCATGAAGGCGCTGGAGAAGGACCGTGAGAAGCGCTACCGCACCGCCCGAGAGATGCAGACGGCGCTCGAGCTCGCGCAGAAGAACCCCCTGGGCAAAGCCGAGCTGGCCGCGTTCGTAGGCGAGCTGATCCGCGCTCACCCCAAGGAATTGCCGGTCGCGCCCGAGTTCGAGCCCGAAGCAGGCTCCACGAGGCAGCCGGCCACCGATCCCGCGCGGCCCTCGGTGCGCCCAAGCGTCGACCCCCCGGCGCCACCGCGACCCCGGGCGTCGGAACGTCTGCCCCGTCGCGAGGTGAGCGAAGACGAAGCCGACAGCGGCGAGCAACGCACCGAGGCCCTTTCCGGCAATCTCGTGAAGCAGATGATCGCCGAGGCCGATCGCCGTGCCTCGGCGAAAGCCGCCGGCCTGACTCCCCCTCCGCTGGGCCGGCAGAGCTCGCGCCTGCCCCCGATGGCCCCACCCCTCCCGGCGCAGGCGGCCGGCGAGGCGCGCGACGAGGGGACAACCACCGATCCCCATTCGCGCCTGCGTGCCGGGGCCGGACGCCGTTCCGGAAGCCATCCCGCCTCGAACCCCGTCATTCCCGCTGCGGCCGAGCCTGGCTCGTCACCCAAGGAGTCGGATCCCCGATCCGCTCCCGAGCCGAACCCCGACACGCTCCGCGTGCGCAGGCCCATCCGCCGCACGAGCGCACCCTTCCCTGCACCGCCTGTCGCCGCTGAGAGCCCGCCCGCGGCGGACGGCGACGAGGACCTCGACTCGCTGACCGGCTCCTTCGGCTCCAGCCCGCCGGGGGAGAGCTCGGGCGTCTCGGCCATCACCAAGGCCTCCAGCTCGGTGACCGAGGCCCCTCAAGCTTCGGGCAGGCGCATCATTCTCTTCACCATCCTCGCCGTGCTGTGCGTCGCGGCTCTGGCGGCGGGCTGGTTCCTGTTCGGGGTCAGGCCTACCGATGCCCGGGAGGATCCCTCGCCGCCGCTGGAGGCCTCGCCCATCGACGAACCCGATGCCGAGCAGCCCGACCCGGCTGCGGGTGAAGAGGGCTCGAAGCGGGATGCCGGCCGAGAGACCGACGAGCACCCACCGGCCGCTCCCACGGACGACCCCGAGACGGATGCCAGCCCGGAGGGCGACGAGCCGGATTCTTCCCCTGCCGAGCCCGGGGCCCCTGCCTCTGCTTCCGACGCTTCGAGTGGAGGCCTGACCGGAGAGCTCGCGGTCGAAGGTACGCCGGGCATTCGGGTTTCCATCGACGGAATGCCGGCGCGGAACGTGCCTTTCACGCTCACCCTGGCTCCGGGCAAGCACCGCTGCACCTACCTGCAACGGGGAGGAAGGACGAAGCGCTGCTCCCAGCAGCCGAGGATCGAGGCGGGCAAGACTGTCTCCATCCGCGTGATGTGATCGTCTTCAGCCCTCCCTGCGGGCGCGCAATGCGGCGATCCACAGCCGGGCCTCGCGACGCGAGAGCCGCGAGCGACGCAGCGTCCCCAGCAAGTCGCGCACCGCGTGGCGCTCCGGACCTCGCAGGAAGCCGCTGTCGAGGAGCGCCTCGCGCAGCGACGTTTCGAGCACCGAGAGCTCGGCGCCGGTGGCCCCACCCTCGGCGCCCTCCTCTGCCGATGCCGCCGATGGCGCGCTCGAGGACGTCGCCTCGGCTGCCCGGCGCACCTCCCAGAGGTAGAGGAGGACCGCCTGGGCCAGGTTGAGAGAGGGCTGCTCGGCCTCAGCCGAGATGGTGGACAGATCGTGGCAGCGATCGGCGTCGGCGTTGGAGAGGCCACCCCGCTCATCGCCGAACACCAGCGCGGTGCGCCCGCCGCGCAAAGCCACCTCGGCCCCCACCTCCTGCGGCGAGAGCTGGCGCTTGCCGCGCACCTTGCGCGAGCTGGTGCCCACCACCCAGGTGCAATCGGCGATCACCTCTTCGAGCGTGGCGGCGACCCGTGGTCGGTCGAGCAGCTCCTCGGCATGAACGGCCACGCGGCCGGCGGCGCGAAAATCGTGCGTCGCCGGCTCGACCAGCGCCCAGTCGCCGAACCCGAAGTTCTTCATCGCCCTCGCCACCGCTCCCAGGTTCTCGGGCACGCGGGGGCGCAGCAGCACGATGCGCAGGGTGGGGCGGTCCAACCGCACGGCGGCCTCCGGCACGAGACGAAGCGGCACGCGAGAGCCTACCCGATGCGCCGCGGGGACGGCGTCGCTCGCCGCCGCGCAGGTCCCGGTGGGCGAGCATCTGGCCGACCAGCTCCTCGTCCCCATGGCGCTGGCAGGCCGCGGCGCTTTCGGCACCCTTGCCCTCTCGCAGCAGCCCAGACGCTGATCGACACCATCGGCCGCTCACCTGGAGGTGCCCATCCGCGTCGAAGCACGACCGCGACGTGGCCGAGGTGCGGCTGGGCTGACCGGCGGGCATACGAGTGCTTTTCTGACAGC
>JACRCT010000456.1 GCA_016218885.1 Deltaproteobacteria bacterium
ATGCCCGCCGCGCGAAGCTCGCCGTGCGCGGCAACTGGGACGCCTGGTTCTGGTCGAAGCTCGACCTCTTCGGGGGCACCGGCTTCGAGGAGCTCGCCGACGACTGGCGCACCGTGGGGACTGGGGCCGGGGCGGTCCACTTCAGGGGGCACGGCTGGCTCGACCGCTGGGCCCCGAAGGAGATCGCCCCCGTCCCGCCATCGGGGGACCGAGGGCCCGCGGGTGCTCGTCTACCACGCCCACGACTACCTGGAGGCAGCGGCCAAGGCGGGCTACGACCTCTACCTGTGCGGGGACACCCACGGCGGCCAGCTCGCCCTCCCGGGCTACGGCGCCCTCTTCGCCATCGGCCGCTTCGGGCGCAAGTACTCACAGGGTCTGTACGAGGTGGGGCGGACGAAGGCGTACGTCACTGCGGGGATCGGCGTCGAGGACACCTTCCCCTTCCGCTGAACTCTCCTCTCGGGCCGAAATCCCGGTGACCAAGAAGCCCCGGAAGAACAGAAAGACGGCCGATGTGGTGGCTTTGGCCAAGCAGGAGCCAGCAGCGAACGCATGTGGGGTCGCTCCTTCTTCGCCCTCCCTCCTGGACTACTCCTTCGGGGATGCCTTCCCCCGTACCTCTACCGCCCCCATGGCCTTGAACTCCTCGGCGGTCGGGAAGGACTCGACTCGGTAGCGAGGGGGATCGCCTTCGATCTTCTTCATGCGATGGCCGGCTACTCGGAGCGCATCCTCGAAGCGAGCCATGGCGACCCAGGGCTTCTTCTTCGAGAACATCTTCCGCAGCAGGCCGTGCTTGGCCGATGTTGGGTCGCTTACGAAGCCAATCTGGCCAGTGATCGGCAGCAGGGTGGGCAGGCCATCTCCCCAGGTAGAGTAGCTGTCGAGAAACCCACGCTCGTTGTCCTCGATCACGTCGAACGAGGCGACGTAGGCGTCATCGTGTCGTGGCTCCGCCAGCTTCTCCAACAGCCCCTTCTGCTCCTCATAGATCTGCTCGTACTCACGTACCCGGTAGCTCTCCAAGGTGCGGCCGGCCGCGGTGGTGAGAAGGAGCCGGAAGGTTGACCAGTGACCCGACTCGAAGCGGAGCGGGATCACGCTGATCGGATAGGGATTGGTCCGCTCCTCTTCCATCATCTCCGCCACCTTCTTAATGCCATCCGGGTCCTCGTCGCCGGTGATGGCCAGAAAGTCACGATGGACGGGGAATGCCAGCGGCCGGCCCCGCAACTCCAAGAGGCCAATGGCATCGTCGAGCAGCAGGCGGGATGAGTCGAAGTTGTCGTGGGCGTCGGCCACGTACACCCCCGCCATGATGCGGTGGAAGCGGGCATCACGGTTGGATGCCTTGAAGTTGGCAATGGCGGTAGCAATGGTCTCTTCAGCTTTGCGGCCCCACTTGGCCAAGTTCTCTTCAGTCACGTCAGCGAAGTAGGTCCCGCCGTCATAGACGACAATGATACGGAGGTGCTCACCGAGGGGTCTCTCGACCACCATGGCGGCCTTGGCATTTTGCAGCTCGGCACCCAGGGCTGCGATGCCCCTCGTAGCCAGATCCCGAATCTTTGGCATGAGTCGAGGGGCCGCTTCACTGAAGCTGGATGGAACCGCTGTGGCGGTGGAGTGCGGCGCTCCGATGGCATTCTCGATGAGCTTTCGGCGTTCTGGGGCACCCAGCCCTTGCCAGGACCGGAACACGTTCGTCAGGTGCAGCGTGGTGTTGTCGCCAACTCGAACGGAGAACTCCGCCTCGTTGAAGTCGAAGGTCTTTCCGGGCAACAGTTCTTGTATCGCCGCCGTTAGCTCCGAGACGAACTGCTTCTCTTGCTGCGCCTGCTGCATTGCTTGGCTCCCGTCCGGGCGGGCTCTGCCCTCGGGTCGGTTCGTGGAGAGAAGGAGGATGGAGCCGCCGGCTGCGCCGAGAAGTGCAAGAACCGCAAGGACCGCTGGTCGAAGCCGGGAGGGGCCTGTTGGATTCGGCACGTCTCTCGTTCCGTCCTGCCCGTCCATGTTCCTCTCCGAGTCTCGGCGAAGGGCTTGGATAGGACATCGGCCCCGTCTACGGGTCAAGGACGTGACTTGCTCGCTTTCGTTGCACGAGGGGCGGTCTTGGTCTTCGCTGGCCGGTCCTGCTTGTCTTGCACCACTGCTGTTGCAATCGCCGCCGCAAGAACCTCGTTGGCCAGCCACAGCAGGCCTGTGTGCGCTGCATGCCGAGCTCGCGGAGATCTGGGACGACCGTGCACGGCGCGAGCGCGGCGAGGAGGCCCGGTGGCTGTTGCAGCTGGCGTGCGCCTGGAGGCCGCGCCCGTCAGGGCTTGCCGACCTTGTCGAGGAGCTGGGACACGAAGCCAACGACGTCCGCTTGGAGTTCGTCGTCGCGCCCACCAGTCAGGAACTCCGCCACGCGACTCGGCCCGACCATCTCCGGGTCAAGGAAGTCGCGGCGCAGGATGCCCAGCGCCTTCTTCGTGTCCGCGTCTCCGAGAAGCGGCTGGAGCTTCGCGACCACGTCGTGGACTCCGGAGCCGAAGTTGCGGATGACGTAGTAGAGGTCGTAGGCGTCCTTGTTCTCGCCGCGGCTGTCGAACGCGAGCGCCTTGAGCACGACGTACGACCCGGCCCCGCACGCCCACACCTCGCGGGAGGCCTTCTCGTTGAAGAGCGTGCGGCCCTCGAGCGTGACCCGCTGCCGATCCTGGAACGCGCAGCGCAGGCCCGGCGCGATGATGGCGGCGAAGTCGGGCTCGATGTCGCGGAGCTTGCCGCCCCTGTCCCCTGCGAGCGACGGCTGGATGAGGAAGTCGACGGTCACGGTGCCCGAGCCGGTGATCGCCCAGCGCTGTCGCGTCGGGTTGCCCGCGTCGTTCGTGTCCATCGCGAAGCCGGCGTCACGCAGGCGCTCGGTGAGCTTGCGGTAGCGGCCCTCGTCGAGCAGGGCGACCTGGAGTCCAACGTCGAGCTCCATCGAGCCGACGTGCGCGTCGACGTACTCGGGGAGAGAGCCCTGGTCCAAGATGAGCGACGGCACGATACCGCCCACGATGACGAGGTCGTCCATCATGTCGCCGAGCTTGGTCGCCACGTAGAGGCACGTCGCGCGCACGAGCTCGACCTGCTCGCTCTTGTATTCCGACGCTCGCTTAGGCTTGTCAGCCATCGCGACCCCAGGTCAGAAGCTCGGTGCGGAGGCGCTCGGCCGCCTCGGTGGACCGCTCGGGGTGGTCCTTGAGGTCTACGTAAACCTGCACCGGATGCACGCAGCGAACGCCATCCTTCTCGACGGCGCCGTGGAACACCCCCTCGTCGTTCGGGACCACCAGCCAGAGGTTTGCCCCGCGCGAGTCCTCCCGGTATCCGAGCCGCTGGAGGAGCGCGGGCGACGGGTCGTCGGGGAGGTAGACCGTGGCGTTCCTGAACGCTGCGAAGCGCGTCAGCGCCCAGGCTGCCGCAAGTCCCGTGGCCGCGTGCTCGATCTTCTGCTCGGCCAGGGCGTCGCTCACGAACCGCAGGAGCGCATCACCGGAGCGGGCGGCGACATGCCCCTGGTGGACGGTGTGCTTCGCGAACTGATAGGCCTCGCGCCAGGCGTCGAGCAGCAGCGCGGGGTCCTTCGCGCGCACACCGCCGCGCTCGTCGCGGACGAGGTAGTCCTCCTTCGCCAGGCGGGCCACGAGGCGGCTGACGAAGCCCTCGTCGAGTCCGGTGGCGCGAGCGAGCTCCCGTTGACTGAGGTGCTCCCCGGCATGGATGAGGAGCCAGCGGACGATGCGCGAGCTCTTCGGCGCGAAGAGGTTCGGCGGCCGCCCCGCCGTCTTGAAACGGTTGGGCTTTCCCTCGACGATCACGCGTAGGCCGGGCGCGATGATGTGTGCGTTGCCGCTTAGGTCGAGCCAGCCGACTCCGGCCTCTGCGCACACCTTTCGACCGACCTCGCCCATGTAGGGAACAGCC
>JACRCT010000447.1 GCA_016218885.1 Deltaproteobacteria bacterium
GACGAAGGCTCTGGCACTGATCAATCTTGGCACTATGATGCGGATGGGCTTAAAGATGGCGGTGGAGAGAGCCCTGAAGAGGCAGAGGGCACTCCCGAAGGAGAGGCCGCTTCTGCTTCTTTTGGCCACTCTTGGATTTGAAGTACTCGGGGTCTTCCGGTTCCGACGGTGGCTTGGGGGCAGGCTTCTCAGATGGCGGCGCGACAACCTCAGGCTTGCTGGGCTTGGCCACAGGGGCGGGGCGCGGCGCTGGTTCAGGCTGTCGTTCCAGGTTCACTTCCAACGAGAGATCGCGGTCGAGCTGCACCCCGCGTCGGATACCCGAGAAGCCCGAGGCGGTCGCGCGCAGCTCGTGCAGCTTCGCGTCGCGCGGGAGCGAGCCGTCGAAAGGATTGCTGGGGAGCTCGATCCCATCAAGGTAGACACGGGCATGGGGAGGGGAGATGCGGATTCGCACCTCGACCACATCGGGTCGAGGAGGCGTCGGCTCGGGAGGAGCGGGCCTGGCGGCCGGCTCAGGAGGTGGCGTCGGGGTCGGCGTCGGCGTCGGAAGGGGCAGCTGTGGAGTGGGCGGGGCCGGAATCGGCGCGGGCGCCACCACGCCCGTCTGTGAAGAGCGGCCCCACATGAACAGGCCGGTTCCGGCAAGGCCGAGCGCCAACAGCGCGAGGAGGACAAGGGCTTTCACGTGCCTGGCGCCGCCCTCATCTCGGTTCACCAACGGTGGCGGCGTGCTCGGCGTCACGCTGGAGTTGGAGTTGGAGTTCGGCCCACGAGCGCCCGAGCTGCTCAGCAACAGCGATGGCATGCTCTTGCCGGCGATCACCGACATGGGCGAAGGGGTGAGCGTGTCCAGGGGTGCCACCGCCAGGAAGCTGGCAGAGGGGAGAGTGCTGATCTGGCGGATCTGCTCGTCGATGACCGCGCGGGTCTTCTTGCGCTGGTCGCTCAGCAATGACTCGACATAGGCGCCCATCTGCTGACGGTTGATGGAGAGCTTCTCCGACTGGATGACCTTCTCCAGTGCTTCGCGCATCTGGTCCGCGGTGGAGAATCGCGCCTTGGGATCTGCGGCCATCGCTTTCTCGCAGATCTCGATTAACCCCGGGTGGATCCCTGCGTCGCGCGGCAGGCGAGGGATGTCGCCAGTCGTCAAGGCCTGAACGATGACGGTGGAATCCATGCCCTGCCAGGGTGACGTGCCGGTCAACGCCTCCCAGAGGACCACGCCGGCTGCGAATACGTCGGTGCGGCGATCGACGGCATGCCCCAGGAACTGCTCGGGAGGTGAGTAGGCGAGCTTGCCTTTGAAGACTCCGACCGTGGTATGCGACTGCGAGTCGAGAGCCTTGGCGATCCCGAAGTCGACGATCTTGGTGTCACCATCGAAGGTGATGATGAGGTTCTGGGGCGTGAAGTCACGGTGAACCACGTTGAGCGGGGTGCCGTCGTAGTTCTGCAGCTCGTGCGCGTAGTGGAGGCCTTGCAGGGCGCAGGACATGATCGACAGCTCGACCGCCAGCTGCACCTTGCCGCTGCCTTTGGTCTTGGCGACGCGGCGCAGCCGCGACAGCGAAGGGCCATCCAGGTACTCCATGACGATGAACGCCCGCTGCGCGTCGTGGACGATCTCGAAGGTCTGGACCACGTTGGGGTGGCTCAGGCGCGCGGCGAGCCGAGCCTCGTCCAGGAACATGGTCAGCAGCTGCGGGTTCTCGAAGGCGCGCAGCTGCTTGATCACCAGGAGCTTGTTGAACCCCGCGGGACCGGCAGCCACCGCGAGGTAGACGTCCGCCATTCCCCCCCGCCCCAACTCGCCAATGAGGCGGTACTTTCCCATCGCCTCCGTGTTCGCGCTGGGCTGCTGCGTGGCGGAGCCGTCGGCAGGCAGACTTGAACGTGAGAGTGTCATGGCGGACTCGACGCGGAGGTGCTCCGAGACGGCTGGCGGCAGGCTGGAGGGCCCTGAGCGCGACCCCGCTGCGATAGGGACCTCGGGGCCCGGTGATGATCTGAAGTCTCCTGGAGGACGAACGATCTCCTCTCCCTCGGAATCGCAAGAGATCGGAGCCCATCTCCGCACAGTGTTCGAGCCTTGTCTAGCCTCGGGTGCCTGTCCGTCCCCGCGTCCAGGCGAGGTCATTCCTCTGTGCGCCCGTCACGAATCCCGAGTCCGAGAAATGGGCGTTGTGAAACACGCTCGCTGCCTGGTTCCGCGGAGCGGCGGGCGCTACCACTTGGTGCGCTGGGGTGGCGGCTTGCTGCGCAGCTTCTCCTTGGCGCGCCGAATGGCTTCGGCTTCGGCGGGAGTCGGCTTGCGAGAGCGGGCGCCGGGCCGCAGCGCCCGGGTCGGGTCCTGCACCACCACCGGCGCGTGAAGGTAGAGGCTGCGGGGGCTCTCGTCGCTGAAGACCAGCCAGCCGACGCCCAAGACCTCCTCCTCGATGCGTACCGAGTAGCGCTGCCAGAGGACATGGTCGATCTCCCGGACGGACTCCTCCTCGGCGACGAGCTCGAACGCGCTGTCGGTGGGCGCGCTGGCCACCAGCCCCTCGAGCGCGACGGACAACGGGTCCTGGGGAGCGCTGGCGTCGCGGCCGATCCACAGCGATGCCAAGAGCGGGGCGGGCCCGCCCCGGACGTGGCCGACGAGGATGCGCTGGCCGCCCGCCGGGCGCAGCTCGAGCACCGGTAGGCCGGTGGGTGTCCGCGCCCACGTCAGCAGCCGCATCTCGAGCGGGGCGTAGTTGCCGTCGAAGCCCATCCAGAGCTCCGAGACAGGGTCGAAGTGCGGGGCGTGCACGAGATTGGTGAGCGGGGTGTCGCCCAGCAGGTGCATGGGGACGAGGACCCGCTGTGGGGGGACTCCGGAGTCGGGCGCCCCGGCGTCGGTCTCCGAGGCGTCGGCAGTCGCGGCGTCGGGCGACTCGACAGCGGCGTCGCGTCCGGGGAGCGGGGCTGCGTCGGGCTGGGCGGCAGCCGCGTCCGGGCCGGCTGCGGGGTCCTTGGAGGGGCAGGCCGTGCCGAGCACGAGAGCAGCGGCCCAGAAGAGCAGAGGAAGGCGGTTCATGGCGTTGAGGCCTCGCATCGGTCGGTTCATTGGCGTAGCCAGGCCTTGGCCCGCTCCACGAGCGTGTCGCGGCCAGCCAGCAGGTCGCTCTGGGTCTGGAAGACCACCTCGTCCGGCTGGACTCCGGGCCCCGACTCGAGCTGGTAGGGCACGGCCGGCTCGCCCTGGTAGATCAGCGAGTCGCCCATCTGGGCCGAGCCCCCGGTCATCTCGCCCAGATAGCTCGCCAGGTTGTAGATGCTGCCGAAGGCACCGAAGGTGGGGCAGGGGCCGAACACGCGGCTCCGCGTCGAGCGGAACTTGAAGAGGCGGGTCACCCAGTCGTTGCCCGAGACGTCCATGCTGATCAGCAGCGCCGCCTTGGCGTCCTTCAAGGTCCCCGACATCGAGGGGTACATGTCGCCCGTCTGATAGGTGAAGAAGTTGCTGCAGCTCAGGAAGTCGACGGCCCCCGAGCTCATGCACTCCACGAAGGCGTCCCGGGTGCTCGCGTCCAGGTCGCGGCCCAAGACGGGGAAGACCTCGGTGAGCACCGGCGTCAGGGGATCGATGAACGGCGTCACGAGCAGGTCCACGGTGTTGAAGACCCCGCCGTAACCGACCCGCTCGTCGAGGAGGAAGAGGTCGGAGGTCGGCTGCAGCGCCCCGGAGACGGTCTCGATCCACGCGGCCGCATACGAAGGGTCGGGCACGCCGTTGAACTCCAGGACCCGCACGTCGCCATCGTCGCCGGCGGCCGCGTACAGGTAGCTGGCGCGGGGGACCGAGCCGCCCAGGCGCTGGAAGCGGAAGTCGCAGGCGAATCGCTGGTTCCTCCATCCGGAGACGTCGCCGCTCCAGAACGCTTCGCCGGCGAGGTTCCAGAAGTCCACCACCACCGGCTGCAGCTCTTCGCGGGTGCAGGCGCGGGTGGAGGCGGTCTCCGCCGGGCAGCGCACGAAGCCCAGCACCGCCCCCAGCAACGCCGCGGCGTCGGGGATGTCGGGAGTGATGGCCACCTCGCGGGCCAGAGGCGAGCCGAAGTGCATCAGCCGCGCGCCGGCCACGGCCTTCCACTCGTCGACCGGCATCCCGTCCACGGTCTCCAGCACGTCTCCTGGCTGCAGTGCGGCTGCCACCGGGTTGGCAGGGTCGGCGTAGAAGACCAAAGGCAGCCTCGCCGGCGCCTCGCCGCCGGCGACCGGCAGGCGATCGGCCTCGCCGAGGTGGAGGCACATCCCCGCGCTGGGCCGCTCGACGACGAGGTAGAACGGCGGAGCGCCGTGGCCGTCGCCCAGCTTCTCGTAGGCGGCGGCGATCCCTCCCCAGTAGGCGAGCGGCGAGCGGACCGCCCGCAACGGCTCCATCAGCGCCAGGAACGCGTCCCGGTTCCGGCCGGTGACGCGGTTGCCGTTGAAGTGGTCGATCTCGAAGAGGCGGCGGTCGAGGTACTCCTCGCGCAGGCCATCGGCCGGCAACCGGCCTACGAAGGCGGCCGAGTCGGCGCAGCGGCCCAGATAGCACACGCCGACCACTCCGCAGGCGGTCTGCTCGGTGGCGAGGCTGCAGCGTGCGTCGGCGACCGCCTGCGCGCCCAGGTCCGCCACCTCCAGCGCGTCGACGAGGACGAGGCCATTGGGGTCGGTCCCGATGGAGGCGCCGTGCATGTTCCCCATGCCGCGGTCCACGCGGACCACCAGCTTCGGGGCGATCCGGCTGCCCAGGGCGAAGTCCACCGGCCCGCTGCTCACCTCGAACCAGCCGTCGTCGGTGCGCCGCCCGGTCGGC
>JACRCT010000489.1 GCA_016218885.1 Deltaproteobacteria bacterium
CCTGTCGATCGACTTTTTGGTCTACAGCAAGGTGGTGGATGCGTTGCCCAGCGTCCTGGCCGTTGAGGACTATGAGGGTGCATCGCGCGGGATCGCCATCACGACCCTCCGCGCGGTCGTCGGCGGCATGATCCTCGACGACGTGCTGGCCAAGCGCGAGGAGATCAACTTCGCGCTTCGCGACAAGCTCGACGAGGTCACCAACCGGTGGGGGATCAAGGTGACGGCCGTCGAGATTCGGGAGATCACCCCGCCTCGCGAAATCATGGAGGCGATGACGCGCCAAATGTCCGCCGAGCGCAGCCGTCGCGCGACGGTGATCGAGGCCGAAGGGCATCGAGACGCCGCCGTCCGTGTGGCTGAAGGACAGAGGCAGGCGGCGATCCTCGAAGCAGAGGGGGAACGGCAGGCAACCGTTCTTCGGGCCGAGGGATTCGCGGTCGCGCTGGACAAGATATTCGCCGTCGCCCAGACCGTGGACGCAAAGACCATGAGCTTGCAGTACCTGGAGACCCTGAAGTCTCTCGGTGCGAGCGCATCTACGAAGCTGCTCATCCCGATGGAGTTCACGAGCCTGCTCCGGCCGTTCCTCGAGCACGCGATTCAGTCCTCAGACTTGGCGGGACGCCGCGAGAAGGAGGAGAAGGAGGCGCCCACGGCTCGGCACTGATCCTCCTTCGGTATTCTGGAAGACGGGGCGTTGGCCCCAGCGCATCGCCGCATGCACGACGGTCTCGGCGCTCGTGCCCATCCTCAACGAGGTCCTCGAGGAGGGCCTCGAGGACGCGGTGCCGCTCGCTCCCGCGCGCTGGCCTCGCGCGGGCGGCGCTCCCGCGGCCTCGGCGCTGGCCTGGGACGACACTCACTTCCTCATCCGCTTCCAGCACCGCTTCCACGCTGCCCCGCGCGCGCTTCGCTCGGTGCGCGGTGCCCCCACGCCGTTCGAGGAGGCACTCGAGGTCCTGAACGAGTGCGCTTCGGGGTCGCACCAGGGCTGCGAGACCAGGTTGGTGCCCTGGGGTTGGGTCCGCCTCTTCGGGCACCTCGCCTCGGGGTGGGGATTGGTGTGGAAGCGCGATCGGTCGGACCTGTTCGCCTTCCGGCCGCCTCCCCCTAGGTTCGCGGCGTTGCCCGAGGTGGACCGGGAGATCTGGTGCTGGTCCGAATACACGGGCGGCGGCCTGCGCGAGTACATCCGGCTCGTCCGGCCGTCCTTGACCCTCGAGGAGGCCACCCGGCGCCTGGAGGCGATCCGCTCCTCGCGCTGAGAGGCTGGCGCCTTCCGGTCGCCGACCTGCCTATCGCAGCCGTCGGGAGCCCACCTGTCGGCGGCTCGAACAGGATTCGGACGGCGGCCTCAGCATCGTCCTCGACTGCTGAGATCGGTCGCAGTCAGGCTCAGCTATTCGCAGCCGAGCGAGCTCACCGGTCACCAAGCCCTGTCTCGTTCTGGACAAGCCGAGTTCCGCGGCAGGACTGGCCGGCTGTGCCGCGCGTGAACAGCCTGTCGTCACGGCGCAGGGAGCTCGAAGTCGGCACGGACTTGGCCCTGCTCGTCGCTCAGCGATGGCGGCGAGGGGCGCAACGTTCTTCGAGCGGCGGGAGGGGGCGGCGAGAGCGCCGCTGGCCTCGGGCTATCTGCCCAGACGGCCCGAGAAGACCGTCCTGCATCAGGTGGTTTGCGAGCACCTCGCGACGCTGCTCTCGGAGTCCCGCCAGGAGGACGGCGGCGGGCTGCCGGGCTTCGTAGAGCGGGAGTTCCGGCGCTACTTGACCTGCGGGTCTCTGGCGCAGGGCTTCGTACGCGTTCGGTGCGGGCGCTGTGGGGAGGAGACCCTGGTTGGCCTCTCCTGCAAGCGTCGAGGCTTCTGCCCTTCGTGCATCGGGCGCAAGATGGCGGACACCGCGGCGCACCTTGTGGACCGGGTCCTGCCCTGGGCGCCGTACCGGCAATGGGTGGTCTCGCTGCCCTTCCGGCTGAGGTTGCGGCTGGCGCGAAGCGAGGAGTTTCTCGGGGCGGTGCGCCGGCTCTTCATGGCCGCGGTCAAGGCCTGGCAGCGACGGCAGGCGCGGGCGCTGGGCTTCAAGGAGGCGAGGACCGGGGCGGTCTGCTTCACCCAACGCTTCGACTCGCTGTTGCGGACCAATCCCCACTTCCACGCGATGGTGCCCGACGCGGTGTTCGTGGAGGAGGGCGAGGGGAGAGTCGGGCTGGTGGTGCTGCCCAAGCCGAGGCAGGAGGACGTGGAGTGGGTCGCCGCGCGGCTCGTCCGAAGTGCCCAGCCCCTGTTGGCCAAGCTGGAGCCCGAAGACGGGCCACCCGATGCTCTCGACCGGCTGCGCCTCGCACAGCTCGACCTGCTCCCGCCGTCGCCGGTGCAGGAGGCGCCGCCCGGGCGCCTCACCGTGAGGCTCGCCGGCTTCTCGCTGCAGGCAGCGACCCATCTGCACGGCAACGACCGCGCCGGGTTGGAGGCGCTGTGCCGCTACGCTCTCCGCCCGCCGGTGCCCTTGAGTCGGCTCTCCCAGCGACCCGACGGGAAGCTGGAGCTGCGGCTGAAGCGTCCCCTGCCGGGCGGCAAGACCCGTCTGACACTCGAGCCGATGACGCTGATGCGACGTCTCGCCGGATTGGTACCTCGGCCGCGGGTCCACCAACTCCACTACTTTGGCGTCTTGGCCAGCCACGCCGGCCTGCGCCCGAGCGTGACCCCGCACAGCTCGAGGAAAGCGAGTGGCGTTTGTCGGAGGGAGCCGCTCGCCCAGCGAAAGCTGCCGCTGGTGCAGCGCCCTGCGTGGAGTGAGCCGCGGGTGGGAGAACTCGAGCCCCTCTTGAAGGCGCCCTCCCCGCGAGCGCGGACCCTGGACTGGCGAACTCTCCTGGCCCGGACCTTCGGGGACCAGATCCATACCTGTCGCAAGTGCGGCGGCCCCCTGGAGGTCGTGGCCTACGTCACCGAGCCCGAGAAGGCCGTGCAACTCCTGGAGGAGCTGGGGATCACCCCCTACCAGCCGCGCCTGGCTCGGGCCCGCGCCCCGCCCCAACAGCAGTTGTTCGAGCCGTCTCCGGGCTTCGCCGCCGACCCTCTCTACCCGGACGACTGACCTTCCCTCCCATCGACCCGCGGCGACTTCCCCCGCGACCTCGGTTGAGCGCCGCAACGCTGGAGGTGTAGCCTTCCCTCACAATCGACCACGCCCCGGAGGCTCAAAGGCCACCTTCGACCCGCGTCCCTGGGCGTCTTCCCGGCCTTCGCTACCCGGGCGTTCCGGGCAACTTGCAGTTCGAATGGCTTAAGCGCGCAAGAGACCGCACAACAGCCCGCGCTGAAGCAGCCGGTGCGAGTGTGGGACCTGCGCGGACGATTGACCGAGGTGGACTTTGGCCGAGCGATGCGAGAGCTCAAAGGGTCGAGCCCGCTGGAAGGGAAGCTCGATGCGCACCTCGATTTGCACGGCACCGGTAAGGAGTGGGCGCGGCTTCTCGATACCATGA
>JACRCT010000481.1 GCA_016218885.1 Deltaproteobacteria bacterium
CCCGTCCACGATCGAGCTGCTCGACGCACCGCCCATGGGAGGCCTGCGACCCGCGGTGGAAGTGCTGTTTGCCTCGCTCGCTCGCTGCGGCGGGTCCCGGCGCGTCGGCGTGCTCCTGACCGGGATGGGGGCCGACGGCGCCGACGGGCTCCTGCAGCTGCGCACTTCGGGGGGCTACGCTTTGGCGCAGAACGAAGCCTCGTGCGCGGTCTACTGCATGCCCCGCGCCGCCGTGGAGCGCGGAGCCGTGGACGAGGTGCTGCCCCCCGAGCAGATCGCTCGCCGGCTGGAGGCGATGGTGGGTCGGGCGAGGGCGGCCAGGTAGCCGGACTGGTCCGCAGTGCACCAGGGTGAGGGGCTCCGGGGTGTCGAGCTGCTCGCACAGCTGCCCGACGGGCGGCGGCCTCGCCTGCCGGACGGACGAACCTTGTTGGGCGATGAGGCGCCGCCGCATGCGCCCCGCGTTGCTTGAGCTTGGGTGAGGAGCGGCAGCCATGCGGCCTGCCCGATTGCCTAGTCTGGCGCCGCTTCCCAGCTTTACCGGTGGAGGTCCACCCGATGCCTTCCATCAGATGCTCCTGCTGCACCCACGGCTTGATGCTCGCGGGCCTTCTCCTCGCCGCCCAGGCGGTGGCCGCCCCTCGCGAGGGCCAGGACACACCGGCTGCGCAGCCGCAGTTGGACGCCCAGGTGACGCTCAACAACCTCCGGGCCCTCGCCGAGTGGAGGCTCCGCGCCGTGGCGCGGATGCTGAGCATGATCGCGAACGCTCCCGAGGCGCAGACCGGGGAATGGGAGCCCATGAGAGGGTTGCTGCTGAGCATGGGCGATACCGGAATCCTGGCCAACGCCATCTGGCTCGTCCGGCCCGACGGCTCCTACTACACCGTGGAGAAGGGGCTGACCGGATCGAGCCTCGCAGATCGGCCCTACTTTCCAGCCCTGATGAACGGGCGGAGCGTCATGGGCACGCTCGTGATCAGCCGCTCGACCGGCAAGCGCTCGGTCATCATCGCCGAGCCCATAAAGAAGGAGAGCCGCGTCATTGGTGGCGTCGGCGTGTCGTACTCGGTGGACGCGCTCTCGAAGGAGATCGACGAGGCGATGGGGCTGCCCGCGGGGGTCGTCTTCTACGCCCTGGATCCGGCCGGCCAAGCCGCGCTCCACCGCGACCCGTCCTTGATGTTCGCGTACCCCTCGGACCTGGGCGAAGAGAGCCTGCGCTCCGCGGTCGCGACGATGCGCTCGAAGGACACCGGCACCGTCGACTACGTCTTCCGTGGGACGCAGAAGAGAGTGCTGTTCCAGAAGTCGAAGACGCTCGGGTGGATCTTCGCGCTCGGCTTCAGCGAGCCGGTGGCCAAGCCCATCCGCTGAGCCGCGGCCACGGGCTGCGCGCCCTATCCCTGCCTGGCGTCGGGCACCCACGAGCGACGGCGACGGCTGCCCAACAGCCGCCCCGGCCGGACAGCGCGCCCCGCTGCGGCTGCGCGCCGATTGAGGTGCGGCCCTCCGGAGGCGTACCTCGTCCTCGCGCCCGACGGCGCGCTGCACCGAACCGAGGAAAGAACCATGGCGACCTATCTGATGCTCTTCCGCTTCACGCCAAAGGGCTTCGAGCACATCAAGGAGAGCCCGGCGCGCATCGAGGCGCTCAAGCCGCAATTCCGCAAGGCCAACGCCGAGATCAAGGCGTCCTACGGGCTGATGGGCCAGTACGACACCGCCCTCGTCGTCGAGGCCCCCAACGACGAGACCATCGCCCGGCTCTCCATGATGATCGGGCAAGCCGGTAACGTGACCTGCGAGACCCACCGCGCCTTCGGCGAGGAGGAGTTCCGCCGGATCGTGTCCGCGGTCTGAGCGCCGCGAGCCCCTTGCGGGAGTTGCGCCGCCGCTTCCAGGCGATGCTCAGCGCGGGAGCTCTCAACCTGGCTTCGGAGGCCGGGACGCCGGCCTCCTTCGTCGAAGTGTCTCCGCCAGCCTACTGCGGCTAGGCTAGGGTCCATGACCGCGACGCTACTGTGGATCGATCACAAGCAGGCCCGGCTCATCTCGGGCGAGGGCGCGATGCTGGGGACGGTCCTGGCGACCCCTCCCGACGAGGAGGAGCACCGGCCCAACAAGCCGACCGCGAGCGGGCGGCGCGCTGAGCAGACCCATGATCGCTTCTTTGGCGCGGTGCTCGAAGCCCTCCGCGGCGCGGGTCCCTTGCTCCTGTGCGGCCCCTCTTCGGCGAAGATCGAGTTCTCGAAGTACCTGAAGAGGAAGGCCCCGCGGATCGAGCAGGAGATCATCGGCATCCAGACCATGGACCACCCGACAAAGCGGCAGCTCGCCGCCTTCGCCAGGAACTGCTTCGCCCCGCCCCCGAAGAAGTGAGCCCCGGCACGAGGCCCCGAATCTCTTCGGGATGGCCTTGGCCACGCAAGCGGAAGACCCCGCGGGGAGGCCTCCAGGCCTCCAGGCCTCCGACGGCCCTCCGCACGCCCTCGGCCAGCTGCCGCCACCAGTCAACTCGAGCGAGCCGCGAGCAGCACCGCGGCCTGCCGGTGGTGACCAGAGTCCCCACCGGCTGGTGGCTCTGCTCCCCATTTCCGCTCCGGCGAATCCCTGGAATCCCACCTCCCCCGCTGCGGAGACGCGTGGAAGCATCGCCGGCACGGCAATTGCCATCCCCACAAGACACACACCGAGCGACGACCCTGACGAGAGCAGAGCCGGTGATTGCGCAGCCAGTCAGCCAACGCCCACGCTGATGCCTTGGAGGATGCACGATGAAACGATTCGCGAGCTTGCTTCTGGTGGTGGCCATGGGGTGCGAAGGCGCCATCGACGACGCGGACAACCAGACTTCGGAGGGCGCTGACGAGGTACGCGGTTCGAAGCAGTGCCGGACCTGCAAACCCGACTCTGGGCTCCCGGCAGCCGGACCCGACGCCGGGCTTCCGGCCGGACCCGATGCCGGCGCCCAGGACCCCGTGACGGCGGTGCTGGTCGGCAATACCACCATCGAGCCCGTCGAAGACTGGGAGACCGTCGGAGACGCCGACGCCTTCGAGTACGTCAGTGGTGCCCAGGCCGGGAAGGCGACCAAGATCAACATCTATGCGGCGGCGAGCAATCAGGCCACGGCCCTCCAGGTGGCCCTCTACGCCGACAACGCGGGCGTCCCCGGAGCCAAGCTCGCCGGCAGCTCCTGCGCCGTCAGCATGCCCGCCGGCGTCGCGGGCTGGTTCGGGTGCGCGCTCAGCAATGGGCCGGTGCTCAGCCCGAGCACGAAGTACTGGATGGCCGCGCTCAGCACGAGCGGCGCCTTCCGCTGGCGCGCCCAGGACGGCTCCCGCGGCAGGTACTCCTACTCGACTCACCAGACGAGCCTCCCCGCGGCTTGGACCCAGACCGGGACCTACGCCGGCTTCGCGCGCTCCGCCTACGTGGAGGGCACCGTGACGAGCTCCACGCTGGGCTCCGCGGTGCTCAGCTGGGATGCGCCGACCACCTTCAGCGACGGCTCGCCGCTCACCGACCTCACCGGCTATCGCATCCACTACGGCGCCTCTTCGGCGAGCTACACCACCACCGTGAACGTGCTGAACGCGGCCGCCGTCAGCCACACCATCAGCAACCTGCCTGGCGGAGCGACCTACTTCTTCGTCGTGACTGCCTTGAGCGCCTCCGGGGGAGAGAGCGCTCATTCGAGCGAGGTGAGCAAGACCATTCCCTGAGCGGCGACGTCATGCGAGAGACGGGGAGCATCCACCATCTGGCCTTCTTGAGGAGCCTTCAAATGAGATCATGGGGTTATCGCGTGGCTGTCACCGCAATGTCCGTCGTCGTTCTGGTGTTGCTGGCACTTCTATCCTCGACGTCGGCCCATGCCGGGGTCATCTTTCAAGATAGCTTTGATAATTGCAGTCAGAATTGTACGTCCGCTGCTATCAATTCGCCGCCTGGTTGGTCGCAATGGCACGGTCCGGGCGCCTCGGCAACAGTGGGAGGGGTAACGCACTATTCCGGGGAGATATCGTCTCCTGGCAGGGGTGGCGGGGGCAAAGCGTTGAAGATCTGGAGAGCAGGTACCAATTGGGAAGGCTATACCGGCTCGCTCTATTATCCCTTCACTGGTTCTTACAGTGAGATCTACATGCGCTATTACGTGAGACTGCCCAGAGAACTCGATCTGTCCCAATGTTCCGGCTCCAACTACTTGAAATTGTGGCGACTCAATATCACGGGGACAGCGCATGAAATCTATTTGAACATCAATCAAAACGGAGGATCCCTCTATAATACGGGGTCCTTGCAAGTGCTGGTCGGCACGTGGGCAACGGTTCTCAGCCACGCGACTCTTGCGGCCATCTGGGACAACAACTGGCATTCCTGGGAGTGGCATATCAACCTGAGTACCGGACTGTTGGAGCTTTGGATAGATGGAGTTCGCATGTTCAGCGAGTCAGGTGTTGGTTTTGGCGGGGGCACATTTTCATTTATGCAGCACTTCTCGATGGGCAACCACGCCACGGGCTGCACTTGGCAGCCAAGCTGGCAAGCGATGGAGATCGATGACTTCGTCCTGAGCACGACCTACGTTGGCACCGGCGACGCGGCTCCTGACACGCAGCCGCCTGCACGCCTGAGTGGCTTGCCATCGGGGACCCTGGCCGCGGGCACGAGCTCGACCGCCGTCTCTCTCTCCACCGGCGAGAATGCCACCTGTCGGTACGCGACCCGCGCCGGAGTTTCCTTTGGCTCGATGAGCGGCTCGTTCTCGACTACCGGGGTCATGAACCACACGTTCACCGCCACGGGCCTGGTCAACGGCGGCTCGTACTCCTTCTACGTGCGATGCCAGGATGCGGCCGGGAACTCGAACCCGGATGATTTCCTGATTTCCTTCAACGTCGCTGCCGCAGGGGTTCGCCCGTCGCCTCCAAGGAACGTGCGGGCGCAGTAGCACTTCTGCCCGAGCGTCCGAGCCAGCCCTTCGACAGAAGTTCGGTAGCAGCCGGCTCTCCTTTGCCGGCTGCGTCGGAAGGAGGGGGGACGAGAGGGGCGGCCAAAGGACGCCGTGAGGGAGCCGGTGAGGAAGGGCGTTGTGGCCTACTGCGCGGTGTCGGAGCAGCACAGGCGAGTGGGGTCGGACTCGGCGCAGGTCAGCCCGCTGCGGTAGAGGGCGATGCAGTCCACGA
>JACRCT010000457.1 GCA_016218885.1 Deltaproteobacteria bacterium
CCGACGTCTCCGAGCCGCGTGACGAGGAACGCCTTGCGGGCCGCCGCTGCCGCTTGCGTCTTAGCATACCAGAAGCCGATGAGCAGGTAGCTGCACAAGCCGACCCCTTCCCAGCCCACGAACAGCAGGACGAGGTCATTGGCCAGCACCAGCACCAGCATGAAGCCCACGAACAGGTTCAGGTAGGCGAAGTAGCGGTGGTAGTCGGGCTCGTCCTTCATGTACTCGGCCGAGTAGACGTGGATGACGAACCCGATCCCGGTGACGACCGCCAAGAGGACGGCGTTGAGGTGGTCCACGTAGAGGCTGAGGCGGACGTCCAGGCTGCCCGCCGAGAACCAGGTCCCCAGGTCCTGGCCCAACAGTTGCGTGGCGACGCTCGCGCCGACGAGGCGCGGGAAGGCCATCGGCACCAGGATGAGGGTGCTGAGCACGAAGGAGGTGAAGACCGTGGCACAGGCGATGAGCGTGACGTTGCCCTTGCCCAGGTGTCGCCCGGCCAGCCGCAGCACCGCCGCTCCCAGCAACGGGAGCAGGGGGATGAAGAAGAGCGAATCCTCGATCGAGCGGACGTCCCAGTTCATGAGCGTCAGGGCTCCTTACAGCTTGAGCGTCTTCACTTCGTCCAGGTTGACCGTGCCGCGGGTGCGGAACACGGCGATGACGATCGCCAGGCCCACCGCGGCCTCCGCCGCCGCGACCGCCATGACCAGGATGGCGATGGCGTGACCCGACAGCCCCCTCGACCCCAGCTGCTCGCGGGCGAAAGCCAGGAAGGTGAGGTTGGCGGCGTTGAGCATCAGCTCCACGCACATGAAGACGGTCAGCGCGCTGCGCCGGGTGACGACCCCCAGCGCCCCGATGCCGAACAGCAGCGCGGCGAAGAGCAGGTAGTGTGAGACGGGCACCATCGAAAGGCTTCCTCCGCGGCGGCGCTAGATGCGGGCCTTGGCCACGACCACCGCCCCGGCGATGGCGACCAGCAGGAGCAGGGACACGGCCTCGAACTGCAAGGGGAACTCGGTGAACAGCGTCCTGCCCACCGCCGCCACCGTCCCGAAGTCAGCGGGGATGGGGCGCAGGGCGGTCTGGGGTGGCGCGGCGAAGACCAGCCGGGCGGCGATGCCGATGCCCGAGAGCGCCGCCGCTCCGCCGAGGATCTTGAAGAGGGTGACCTTGCGCTCGCCCAGGTCGGCCTCGGACAGGGCCAGCAGCATGATCACGAACAGGAAGAGCACCATGATCGCGCCGGCGTACACGATGATCTGCAGGATGCCGACGAGGTGGGCTCCCAGCACGACGTAGATCGCCGCCAGGAAGAAGAAGCTGCACACCAGCCACAGCGCCCCGTGGAGCGGGTTCTTCGCCAGCACCACCCCCAGCGCCCCCAGCGTGGAGAGGATGGCCAACGGGTAGAAGAGAGCCTGTTCGACCGACACCGTGGGCCTCCTTCGCTGCTGCCCTTGTCTACTCGAGTGGACGCGTCAAATCTCTGAAAAGACCCCAGGACTCCGATCAGGCGAAAGCCTCTGCGCACTCGCCCCAGGGGTGCGGGTAGGGGCACCGGTGGGCCTGTACGTGAGCCTCGAATTCGGGCCGGAACTTCTCGAGGAAGGAATGGACCGGCAGCGCGGCGGCGTCCCCCAAGGGGCAGATGGTGTTGCCCAGGCCCATGGGTGGGAAGGGGCAGACCGCGTTGGCCACGCTCTTGAGCTGGGCCAGGTCCTCGGCGGCGGCCCGGCCCTCCTCGATGCGCCGCAGGATGCGCGCCATCCACGGGGTTCCCTCACGGCAGGGCGTGCACTGTCCGCAGGACTCCTCGGCGTAGAAGCGGGCGATGCGCCACAGCGCGCGCACCATGCAGGTGCTCTCATCCATGACGATCACTCCGCCCGAGCCGGCCATGGAGTTGACCTTCTTGAGGGCCTCGAACTCCGCGGGCACGTCGATCTCGTCGGCGGACAGCACCGGGCAGGAGGAGCCGCCGGGGATGACCGCCTTGAGCTTGCGGCCGCCCACCATCCCTCCGCAGACGTCGTAGACGATCTCCCGGAACGTCGTGGCCATGGTGATCTCGTAGACGCCCGGCTTCTGCACCGCGCCCGAGACGCTGATGAGCTTGGTGCCGCCCGACTTCTCGGTGCCCAGCTTGGCGTACCACTCACCCCCGCGCTCGATGATGAGCGGCACCGAGGCCATGGTCTCGACGTTGTTGACGATGGTGGGGCAGCCGAACAGGCCGACGACGGCGGGGAAGGGGGGTTTGAGGCGAGGCCAGCCCTTCTTGCCCTCGAGCGACACGATGAGCGCCGTCTCCTCGCCGCAGATGTAGGCGCCCGCGCCGCGGTGCACGTGCACCTCGAGGGCGAAGTCGCTGCCGGCGACCTTCTTGCCCAGCCAGCCACTGGCGTAGGCCTCGTCGATGGCCTTCTGGAGGATCCTCGCCTGCTCCATGAACTCGCCGCGCAGATAGACGTAGGCGATGTGGGCGCCGATGGCGAAGCAGGTGATGGCGATGCCCTCGAGGACCGCGTGCGGGTCGTTCTCCAGGCACGCCCGGTCCTTGAAGGTGCCTGGCTCCGACTCGTCGCCGTTGACGCACAGGTAGCGCGGCTTGGGGTTGTCCTTGGGCAGGAAGGTCCACTTGAGCCCGGTGGCGAATCCGGCGCCACCGCGGCCGCGCAGGTTCGAGCGCTTCACCTCGTCGACGACGAGCTGCGGCCCCATCGCCAGGGCCTTCTTCAAGGCCTGGTAGCCGCCACCTTGCTCGTAGGACTTCAAAGAGCGGGAGTCGGGCTTGCCCCAGTTGCGGGTGAGGAGTCTTTCGACGGGCATGACGATCCTTGGAAGGCGTACGGGCGCGGGCGCGGAAGCCCTTCAAGCCGGGCGCGAAAGGCCCGCCCTACTCGAGTGCGGCGAGCTTCTGGTCGATCTTGGAAGGGGTCAGCTCCTCGACGAACACCTCGTCGACCTGCATCACCGGTGCGCTGCCGCAGGAGGCCAGGCACTCCACCTCGCGCAGCGTGAAGCGCTTGTCGCTGGTCGTCTGGCCCGACCGGATGCCGAGCTTCTTCTCCAGGTAGGCGAGCACCTTCTCCCCGCCGCGCAGGCAGCAGGAGACGTTGGTGCAGACGTCGATGACGTGCTGGCCGGCGGGCCGGGTATGGAACATCACGTAGAAGGTGGCGACCTCCTCGGCGCGCGCGGGTGGGACGCCCAGCCGGTCGGCGACCAGCACCATCGCCTCGGGAGGGATCCACCCCAGGATCTCCTGTACCAATCGCAGGGTGGGCAGCATCGCCGCCGGTCTCTGATCGGCCGGGTAGCGCGCGAGGACGACTTGGAGATCGGTGTCGAATCGCGCCTGCTGCGCCTCGTTGAACGGTCCCGCCATGCTTCCAGCCTCCGAGGCGTCGCAGAATCAGCTCCAGTGGGGCGCCTGGCAAGGCTCCCGGGTCCCCGGGGGGGCCGCTTCTGACTGATTTTGGTGATCCCCAGGCCCGAGGGGGGCCTCTTCTGCGAGTCGGCGCTCTCGAGTGAAAAAGGGCGACGAACGCTAAGAGCGGGCCGATCTCATTGTCAAGCCATAGAGGTTCACTCTAACATCCGGGGGGCATGACCTCCTCCGATCAGCGAGCCCATCCCCGGGTTCCTCTGATGCTCCAGGTGCAATACCCCGAGCAGGAGGGGTATCTCGTCGACGCCACCGAGAACCTGTCCGCGGGCGGAGCCTTCGTGCGCACCGAGCGTCCGCTGCAGACCGGCGACGTCGTGCCCTTGGTGCTGTCGTTCCCCGGGCTGCTCGCGCCCCTGGAGCTTTCGAGCGTCGTCGCCTGGATCAGGCCGGCGGGGCCCGGCTCGCCAGCGGGCGTAGGCCTGATGATCCCCGAGGGGCACGTCGAAGAACGCAAGCGCCTCGCGGAGATTCTGGCTCGCATCCACAATGAGTCGCTCTCGCCGCAGCGTCGCCGCTATCGCATCCTGCTCGTCGAGGACAACCCGCACATCATGGAGATGTACGAGTACGTGATGCGCAAGCTGTCCCAGTCCGGCCAGGTGGCGATCGAGGTAGGAGTCGCCAAGGACGGCTACGACGCCCTCGAGAAGCTGCGCGCCGATCAGTACGACCTCGTGGTGACCGACCTCTTCATGCCGGTGCTCGACGGCTTCGAGCTGCTGCGTCGCATGCGCCTGGAGAAGAGCTGCGCCAAGGTCCCGGTGGTGGTGATCAGCGCCGGCGGCTCGGACACCGCCGCCCAGGCTCACGCGGCCGGTGCCGACGTCTTCCTGCGCAAGCCGGTGCGCTTCGTGGACGTGGTCGAGACCGTCAGCGCGCTCTTGAAGCTCTGAGGGCTCCTCAGAAAACCGTGGAGACGGAGTGCTGCGCGAAGGCGCCTTGAAGCGGGCTTTTCAAGTGATTCCAGGGCCTTGGCGACAGTGGTCTCGTGAGGCATGAGGGTTGCTCATTGGGGCGGCAACCTTATTCAAGGAGATGCCATGAACCGCCGTTCTCTCTCGATGCTGCCCGTGGTCGTGGTGGCTTTGGGCATGTTCGGATTCGGTCCCGGTAGCTGCGGACCAGACCCGGTCGACCCTCCGCCGACCTGCAATCTGCCCGAAGGCTGCGATCCCCAGCTCGCCTGCGGCGCCCTGGACGAGGCCGCCTGTACCGCGCGCACCGATTGTCGGGCCATCTTCGCCTACCCCGACTGCGCTCCCTCGTCCGACTGCGCCGGCGGCCGGCCGATCTTCACGGCCTGCACCGTGGTTCCGGTCGAGCCACCGGCCTGCGCCGTGCTCGATGAGACCGACTGCCTGAACCGGCGCGACTGCCAGGCCAACTACTCCTACCCGCGCTGCGCCACGGACAGAGACTACTACCCTGCTCCCGACGAGCGCTGCATCGGCGGCGAGCCGGTCTTCACCAGTTGCTCGACGCCGGCCTGCGAGCCGGTCGTCTGCGACATCGCCTGCGCCCACGGCCTGGCCGTGAACGAGCGCGGCTGCCAGGTCTGTGGCTGCGCGCCCGTTCCCTGCGCCGGCGACCGCGACTGCGCCTCCGGCGAAGTCTGCCTATTCCCCGCCGATGTCTGCCCTCCCAACGCCTTGTGCGCCCCTCCCCAGGGCTACTGCGGCGTGATCGAGCAGGGCTGCGGCTCCGACAGCGAGTGCCAGCCCGGCCAGCAGTGCGTGTTCCCCACCCGCGGCTGCGGCCCGGACGCCTTCTGCGCCCCTCCCCGCGGCACCTGCAGGCCCGTCGATGGCTGCCAGACCGACGCCGACTGCGGCGTGGGCAAGCGCTGCGAGTACCTCGCCACCGACGCCCCGGCCTGCGAGGGGGCAGACTGCAAGGTCGCGCCACCGATGGGCGGCCAGTGCGTCGACCGCACCCCCTGCACCGACGGCAGCCAGTGCGCGTGGGGTGAGACCTGCGCCCTCGACCCCAATGACCCCTGCGTCAAGAACGCCTGCTACACCCTGCTGCCCATCCAGACCTGGTGCGTGCCGACCTGCGAGCGGCTCGACGAGGCCAGCTGCCTGGTCCGCCCCGACTGCGAGCCGATGTACCAGAGCTACCGCTGCGGCAGCGACGACGCCGAGCGCTGCGCGGAGGCCGTGGAGCCGTCCTTCATGGGCTGCAAGCCCGCCGGCTGCTCCCCGGTGATGTGCGAGATGTACTGCCCGCAGGGCTTCAAGAAAGACGCGAACGGCTGCGACACCTGCGCCTGCGTGGACGACTTCTGCGCCAGCGACGCCGACTGCCTGCCCGGCCAGGTCTGCGTCTTCCCGATGTACGAGGCCGACTGCGCCGCCGGCGAGATGTGCATGATGACCTCGACTCG
>JACRCT010000463.1 GCA_016218885.1 Deltaproteobacteria bacterium
CAGTGCGGCGGGGCGACGCCTCTGTGCGACCCGACCGCCCACGCCTGCCGCGGCTGCAACGGCAGCTCCGAGTGCGCCGCCCCGACGCCCGCGTGCGCGCTCTCGGGGCCCCTGAGCGGCAGATGCGTCGCCTGCACGGACGACACCTCCTGCTCGGGGACGGCGCCCGCTTGCGATGCCTCCTCCGGCACCTGCCGCGCCTGCTCCTCGGACGCGGATTGCCACGGCACGACGCCCGCCTGCCGGCCGAGCGGCGCCTGCGCGCAGTGCTCGGCCACGAACCACTCGCAGTGTGTCGCGCCGGTCCGCGCCTGCGACGTGCTCACGGGAAGCTGCGTGAGCTGCATGGCCAACGCCGACTGCGCGGGGCAGACCCCCATCTGCAACGCGGCGACGAACGAGTGCCGCGCCTGCGCCGCGGACGCGGAGTGCGCAAGCCCGACCCCGAAGTGCGCCACCAGCGGAGGCCGGGCGGGAATGTGCGTGGGCTGCCTCGCCGAGGCTGATTGCAGCGCGCCCGCGCCCAAGTGCAACTTGGCGGTCAACGCCTGTGTCGGCTGCCTGTCGTCCGCGGACTGCCAGGGCGCGACCCCGGTGTGCGACTCCGCGACCCAGGCGTGCGCGGCTTGCGCCGGCGACTGGACCAGCACCCCTGCGACGGCCATGAGTTGCCCCACGGAGGAGAAGCCGGCGTGCGTGCGCGACGGGGCGCTGGTGGGCCAGTGCGTGGAGTGCTCGGCGACGAGCCGGGGCCGCTGCGCGACCAGCGCCAAGGGTTCCAGGTGCCTCGAGGAGCAGGGCGCCTGCGGCTGCGCGGTCGAGACCGACTGCTCCGCCGGCAAGCGCTGCGACAGCGCCAGCCAATCGTGCGCAGAGGCGACCTCGGCGGACGCGGGGATGCCGGACGACGCGGGAACGACGAGCGCCGACGCGAGCGAGGGCGCGAGCGAAGACGCAGCGTCGACCAACCCAGGAGCCGATGGAGGAACGCCGCCGACGATCGATGCCGGCATGACCGTCGCCCCAGCCGGTGGCTGCAGCTCGGCGGCCTCCGGAAGGAGCGATGTTGGCATCCTCACGCTCGGGCTGGCGCTGGCCGCGCTGAGCCTGCGGAGGCGTCGAGCCTTGTAGGGCCTTTGCGAAGCGGGCCGGCCTTCCGGGTTGTCCAGCACAGAGGGTCGAGTGATCACGGCTACTTGGGGCCCGGGAGTTCTATACGTATAGAACTCTGGCTGGCCGCCAAGGGGAGCGTGACGGGCTATTCCGGACCCTCGACGGTTGAGCCAAAGCCGAGCTTGTTGGGTCAGTTGTTGGCTAGCCGTGTGACGAGTTCGCTTCGGGACACCGCCGTGGAGGCGAACATGCGTTGGTCAGAGCTGCGCAAGGCAATCCCCGACCAATGGGTGGTCGTCGAGGCGCTGTCTGCTCGTACGGAGAGCGGACGACGCGAGATTGACGATCTTGCGCTCCTGGAGACATGCCTGGACGGCGCTGCGGCTTTCAAGAGGTACCGCGCGCTGCACCGCCAAGAGCCCGCGCGCGAGCTCTACGCCCTTCACACCTCGAATGAGCAACCAAGGATCGAGGAGCGTTCCTGGATAGGGGTTCGGTGGGGAGATGGTCATCGAGCTTCGACATAACCTTCCCTTCGTTTCGGAGATCCGGGGCGCACGTGCTGGCTGGGGCGCCGGCAAAGGCCTCCCGACGAAGAGGCCAGCCCAGTGATCTCGGCTACTTGGGGCCGGGGAGTTCTATACGTATAGAACTCTGGCTGGCCGCCAAGGGGGGCGTGACGGGCTATTCCGGACCCTCGACCCTGACGATCTTCGCCAAGGCGGCGCACACCTCGGGGATCTTGTCCAAGGGGATGCGCAACAGGTCGATCTCCACCTGGGCGTCCTGCCTGCGGGCCTTGGCCGCGGCCGGGCTCTCCTCGCCGCACACGCTGTCGAGCTCCGCCTGGAAGGAGCGGGTGAGCGCAATGATCTCTGCCGAAGGGGGGGCGTCGGAGCCGGGCTTGTCGCCGGAGGGCGGGTGAGCGGCAGCGGGCTTCTGAGCGGCGATGGCCTTGTTGAGGTCGGCGACCGAGCAGTCCTTGAAGCGCTTGGTCTCGGGAGGGGCGGCCTTCTCCCTGGCCGGGACCGCCACCTCGACGTCACCGGGGTCGCCCGGCAGCTCGGGGCCACCGAGCAGGTTGCGCAGGGTGAGCAAACGCTGCAGCCGGCTCATGCCGTAGCGGGCGGCGCTGGTCTCGGGGAAGGCGCGGGCGACCGCCACGTATTGCGAAAGCGTGGAGCGGCCGGCTTTGAGCTCATTGGCCATGAAGGCATAGGTGTTCCTGTAGCCGCAGCGCTCCGGCAGGTTCAGCTCGAGGATCTCGGAGACGATCTTTCCCACCCGCCAGTGCTCGTTCTCGTCGTCGCCGGTGATGGCCTGGTAGGCGGCGACCTTCTCGTCCAGCAGGGCGCGGGCTTTCGGGTCCTTCGGCTGCGGCTTCGTCGAGGTCGTGGGCATGTCCCCTCCAAAAAGTGATGCGAGTGCTCGAGTCGAGCGGGGCAGAGCAGAGCACAGCCCTGTCCCGATGTGCAATGGCGATCGGACCCAGCGTGGAGCTTGTCGGCCCCCTCCA
The DNA here is from genome assembly GCA_016218885.1 of Deltaproteobacteria bacterium. GTDB lineage: Bacteria > Myxococcota > Myxococcia > Myxococcales > UBA5297 > JACRCT01. Next base: position 2,630 of record JACRCT010000463.1, read on the forward strand.
GCACGCTCGTGTCCATCGCCGGCAGGTCGGGGAGGGGCATATCCAGCCCCGGGCGTCAGCCCGTGGGGCCGCGCCGATCGTCGAAAGGCGCCGCGGCCTGACGACGGAACGTCAGTGGAGGAGGCGCCGCGGACGGAAGGTGTAGTCACGGGGCTGGGCACCAGGCGATGCAGCGCGCCGAAAAGCCGGTTCCACGCGCGTGCTGGTACGTGACCGAGGCGCAGTGGCGGGCGCCGCGGGAGATGTCCTCGCTGCGGGGGGCAAGCATCGGGGGAAGCCGGTCGGCCTCGCGGAGACCACCGGCTCCAGCCTGGAGAGCTTCGACAGCCTCTTCGCGCTCGCAGCGCAGCGCAGGGAGTGGCGGTCGCGGGCTCAAGTAAGAGGCAAAGACGGGTCAGAGCCCCGTGTCGTGCTCGACGAAGCTCCAGGGCAGCCCGAACCGGCCGGCCAGGAGCTCACCCAATGCCTTCACTCCGAAGGTCTCGGTCCGGTAGTGACCGGCGAGGAGCAGGTGGACCCCGCGCTCCTCGGCCTCGAGTGCGGTGTGGTGTGCTCCTTCCCCGGTGAGCAGGGCGTCGAGCCCGGCGCGCGCGGCCCCGGAGGCGAACGACCCGCCTCCACCACTCACCACGCCCACACGCCGGATGCGATCCGGCCCGCGTCCCGCCAGCTTGCACGGACCGACCGCGGCCCGAACCTTCTCCAGCAGCTGGGCCGAGGTCCAGTCGCAGGCCGCGGTGAGCCCGATGTCGAGGTCCTGGTAGCGCCCAAAGGTGCCGTCGGCGGTCAGCCCCAGCGCCTTGACGAGGCCAGCGTTGTTGCCGTGCTCGGGATGGACGTCCAGCGGAAGGTGCGCCGAATAGACCGACAGCCCGGAGCCGAAGCAGCGGCCGATCTTGCGCGCGTGCGGGCCGACGATCGGCCGGTGGCCGCTCCAGAAGAGCCCGTGGTGGACCAGCAGCAGATCGGCGCGCAGGCGGCAGGCTTCCTCGATGGAGGACTCCGTGGCGTCCACCGCGCAGGCGATGCGTCCGACCTCTTGGGTCGCCTCCACCTGCAGCCCATTGAGCGCGTTCGGCTCGTCGGGGATGTCGCGGACACGCAGGTGCTCGTCCAGGAAGCGGGTGATCTCGTGGAGGCTCGTGGTCATGGCGCGGACGATTCTAGCCGTAGTCCAGCGAAGCGGAGCGCGCGAGGAGCGGCGGCCGAGCTCGCCCTCGGGCATGGCCTTGAGCGGCCCGGCGCACAACGCCCATCGTCGGTCGGCCATATGGGCGCTCGATCTGGGAGGGAACGGATGGAGCCGCCGTCGAGGGGAGCGCGGAGGTCTACCTCCGTGCGCCGCTCGGGGGCCGGTGGTGGTCAAGCTCAACGACGCCGACCCTGCGCCGGGCTACCTCGAATCGCCGCGCTCGCCCAAGAACCAGCGCCCGCGGCTGGAGGTCGCCTTCGGGGTCAACAAAGAGCGCTGGCTGTGCGCCACGGTCCTGGACCTGCGCTCCAAGAGGCACCTGATGCGCGAGCAGCCGGGGGTGACCTCACTCTCCTGCGTTTCTTGCTCCAGGCCCTTTCTGCGAGTGTAATGTCTCGCCTCTGAGCGAGGGATCCGGCTTGGCTTTGACTCCGACGTTGAAAAAGGGCTGCCGGTCCCCGCGCGCGCTCGCCGACGACCTCGTGGTTTGCCGCTCCTGTGGCTTGGAGCAGCCTTCATCGGCCTTCGGCGAGCGCTGCCCGAGGGACTCCCTGGCGCTGGTTCCCCACTCGGAGCTGCAGGCCAACCCGCAGGACTCGCTGCTCGGCGCCGTGCTCGCCGGCAAATACCTGGTCGTCGGTGTTCTCGGCGCCGGAGGCATGGGAACGGTCTATCGAGCCGTCCAAGAGCCCGTGGGCCGCGAGGTGGCGCTCAAGACCATCCGCCCGATGACCGCGAGCCGCAGTGAGCTCGAGGGGCTGGGAGCGCGCTTCCATCGCGAGGCCAAGGTCATGGCTCGCTTGAGCCACCCCTCGACCGTTCGCCTCTATGACTACGGCATCGAGAAGAACCTGCTGTTCATGGTCCTGGAGCTCGTGCGCGGACGCACGCTGGCTCAGGCAATCTCCCAGGACGGCTTCTTCGCGCCGCGACGGGCCATGGGGGTCGCGCGCCAGGTGCTCGGCGCCCTCGCCGAGGCCCACTCCCTGGGCCTGGTCCATCGGGACATCAAGCCCGCCAACATCATGGTCTTTCGAGGGCTCTGGGACGAGGAGTGGGTCAAGATCCTCGACTTCGGGCTGGCCAAGGCATTCCGCGCGGATGCCAGCCTCGCCGCCACCACGCAGACCCAGGGTGCCATCGGGACGCCGCTCTACATGGCGCCCGAGCAGGGCGCAGAGCAGCCTGCCGACGCGCGCAGCGATCTCTACTCGTTCGGGGTCGTGCTCTACGAGCTGCTGGCGGGACGACCTCCCTTCATGGCGACCACGCCTGTCGGGGCCATCGTGGCGCATCGGGAGCAGGCGGTTCCTCCGATGCCCGCGGAGAGGTCCATCCCGCCAGAGCTGGAGCGAGCGGTGCTCAAGGCCCTGGCCAAGCGGCCCGAGAACCGGTTTGCGAATGCTCGGGAGATGGCCGAGGCGCTGCTCAAGGCCATTCCCCACGAGCCTTCTCTGCTGGGGCTCGAAGCGGCCAAGGCCGGAGACCTTGTCCCGATGCCCGCGCTCCAGCGCCGCACGCGAGCGTGGCCGGTCGCGGCGGCGCTCATCGCCGGCGGTGCTCTCGGTGCGCTCGCGGTTCGGTGGGCGACGCCGCCGAGCGTTGCCGTGCCGGAGATCGTCGCCGGCTGGCCAGCTCAAAGCGATTTGAGCGAGGTGCGCGCCAACGCCGCGCCCGGCTTGCAGGAAGCAGGACCCTCCTCCGGCGCCTCCGATGATGCCCTGGAGCCCAAGCCGCGGGAGTCGCCG
>JACRCT010000464.1 GCA_016218885.1 Deltaproteobacteria bacterium
AATGACGGGTCTGGAGACGGCTCGCAAGGCAGGCCCTGGGCGACGATTGGCCACGCGCTGGCTGCTCTTCCCCAGGAGGGCGGCGATACCGTCCTCGTCCAGGATGGCGAGTACGTGGGCGCGAATACCGTCACCCGCGCTTTCGGCCAGCGAACTACCGTGAAGGCCGAGCATCCCTATCGCGCACGGCTCACCAGCGCGGCGGGAGGCGTGGAGCCGCTGCGCATCTACACCCCGGGCCCCGCTCGCCTGCGCTTCGAGGGGTTCGTCATCTCCAACGCCGACCCCTCCTACGCCTGCACCGGCGGCCGCGAGAGCTACTACCTCATCCACCTCCAGGACGCCTCGGACGTGCAGCTGGTGGACAACGTCGTCTTCGGCAACAACCGCCCGGGCCACTGCAACGAGCTGCTCAAGATCAACCGCAGCGTGGAGACGGCCTACCCCAAGGACATCCTCATCCAGGGGAACCTGTTCTACGACCAGGCCGACGCCGGGGGCGCTGACCTCATCGACGCGGTGCGCCCCGGCGAGGTGGAGATCGCCGACAACATCTTCCTGGGCGACCCCGCCCACGCGCGGTCCCAGTCGTTCATCACCCTCAAACGCCAGGCGCCGGCGAGCGGGGCGCCCAAGAGCCCGCGCTATTGGGTCCACCGCAACGTGTTCCTCAGCTGGGGAGGCAAGACTGACCAGGCCTTCGTCCAGCTGGGAGAAGACGGGGTCGCCGAGGTGGAGATCGAGGACGCCCTCATCGAGAACAACCTGATGATCGGCAACTCTCCGACGACGATGGCCGCCCCTTTCCAGCTCAAGGGCGCTCAGAACGTTCGTGTGCGAGCCAACACCGTCGTCGGGGATCTTCCTTCGGGCTCGTTCGGCTTTCGTATCGGGACGGAGGGCGAGAACCCAGCGGTGAGCGGCTTCCTCATCGGGGGCAACCTCTTCGCCGATCCCACCGGGACCATGGGCTCCCGGCTGGTCAACAGCTATGGGCAGGTGAACGTCTCGAGCATCACGCTCGACCACAACCTGTTCTGGAACGGGGGCAACCCGCTACCGACCGGAGGCTCCGTCGCCGCGACCACCGATGCCCATCGTCTCGTCGCCGATCCGTTGCTGCCGGTGGACCAGTCGGGTCTGGTGCTGCCGCGCTTCGACGAGGCGGCCGGTCGGTTCCCGAGCGGCCGCACGACCATTCGCGACGAGCTGCTGCGGCTGGTAGAGACCCATGGCGCCCTCGGCGCGGGGAGCCCGGCCATCGACTCGGCCGACCTGTCCGACATGCCCGCCGAGGACATTCGTGGCCTCGCTCGCGACCCCAGGCCCGATCGCGGGGCCTACGAATTCGGGGCCGGCACGATTCCCTCGTTGGACGCGGGAGCGGTCGCGCCCGAGGACGCAGGGAGCGCGCTTCCGGGGGCGGACGCGGCAGCGGACGCCCCCGGCGACGCTGGAGGCACGCCTTCTGGAGCGGATGGCGGGACGCTCGCGCCGGGCACGGACGCATCAGGACGGGCGGGCGCCGATGCCGGTGGCGTGACGGTGATCAGCGAAGGGTGTGGCTGCGCTGCGGGTGGGGGCGGCGCGGGGGTGGTCGCCGCCGCGCTTGGCCTCTGCCTTGTCCCGGGGCGGCGCTCGCGACGCTGAATGCCGAGCCCTGCCGTCCTGCTTCACCCAGCAATTCTGTGCGACGACCTGCAGCGATCGAAGAGACAGTTGCAGAAACATGCGGCGACTGTATCTTCCCGGCCGCAAGTGGCTCGGGGAGGCGGGCTCTCCGGGAACCGAACGCCGCGGCTGCTTCGGCCATCTCGAGCCGCACGCCTCCAGCTGCTTCATCCCTGCGGGGCGCCCATGTGATCGCCTCGCGGGGCGAAGGCATCGACTCAACTCTGTCCGCAGGACCATGACTCAATCGAAAGAGGAGAACCTCAATGACGCTCAAGAACCTGGCAGTCGGCGTAGCGATGGTCTTCGTTGCCGCGTGCGGAGGGACTGAGACTGACCCGCCCACGACCCAGACGAAGAAGCTCAACGTCGAGCAGACCGTCGCCGTCACCTCCGCCGCCAAGAAGCTCGTCCTCAACAACACCTTCGGCGCGATCAAGGTGGTCGGGGAGGCGGGCAGGACCGAGATCAAGATGACGCCCTCGCTCAAGAGCAGCGATCCCGACGCCGGCAATATCCAGGTCGTCGAGTCCAATGGCGAAATGCTCGTCCAGGTCAACAACACCTCGGGCGGGACCATCTCAGTGGAAGGCGTCGTCTACACCCCCACGGCGCTCTACTTCACGGTCACTACCTCCGGCGGCGCGCTCGACCTGTCGTGGATGGTGGGCGGCGGCTTGGCCAACACCGCCGCCGGCAACTGCACCATCGACATGGAGCTTGGCGCCTCGAGCGATCTCACGGTCAACACCAGCAATGGCAACATCGCCCTGACCCTTCCCTCGGCCACGGCCGCCTCGCTCACCGCCTCCGCGGGCGGCGGGACGCTGACCATCGCCGCGAGCCTGAACTTCGACGGATACCCGGCGATGGGCAACGCCACCGGCGACCTCAATGGCGGCGGCGACTCCTCCATCAGCCTGACCGCGACCGGGGGCAACATCACCGTCAACGGCAAGTAGCCTTTCGCATCCGCCGAAGCGTCGCAAGAGGGCCGCTCGATCTGGCGGCCCTCTTCGATTTGGGTGGAGTGGAGTGCTAGCCCGGCTGCTCGGTTCCGATGGTGCTGGCGACGTCGGGGATCGGGGTGGCTGGGGCGACCAGGAGGGATCCGTCGGAGCCGGGTTGCCCCAGAGCCGCGGTGCCATTGGGACCGCCGAGGCCAGCATCGATGGGATCACGGGTCCTTCGAGCCGGCCGCGCGGAAGACCCGTTGAAGTCTCTCGGCCTCAGCTGTGCGCTGGGGATGGCGGGCGACGGCCTCGCACGTCCTGCCGACCGCAGCCGATAGCTCGTTCGTGCCTTCGGCCCCGGCTCTTCCCAGCACCTCCTCGATCGCATCGATGGCTTGCCGGATCATCTCCGTGACTGCCGGTCGGTTCTGGGAAGCGACGCTCTCGACTGCCTGAAGGACGGTCTCCACGGCGCCCGGCGTCATCTGTGAGCGGGCGTGGCGACACACTGCGAAGCACAGGAGATCCACAGAGGCGTCGTCTCCACGGCGGCTCGCCTCGACCAGAAGGGACTTGGCGAGGACTCCGCCGTACCGGCCGCTGGCGATCCTCTCGATGAGCGGGCGCCCTTCGGAATCGTGCGCGATCAGGTTCAGCACGTACGCCAGCTGCTCCGGGGGCATCTGCACCTCGTCGATGACGAACTGACCGAGGAGCTCGAGCGCCTGCAGTCGTCCTTGGTCCTTCGGATCGCCGAGCCCGGCGGCCATCTTGATGTGCTTGACCAAGGAGGATGCGGAGCGTCCCAGAAGCACCGCGACCAGCGGGATGACCTCCTTCCAGTCAGGCGAGAGGAGCATCGGGGTCACCACGTTGAGTATCGGCTCGTCTTCCCGGCGGCTGGCGTAGTAGCCGTGCACGAGCGCAATGGCTGCGAGGTACTCCTGGAAGGTCAGGTGTCGGAACTCGTAGAAAGCTTGCAGGGAGCCGTCTTCCTCGGCATGGCCGCTGAGCATCAGGATGCTGCTTCGCAGCTCGACCCTGCGAACGAACGAGGCCGGGCTGGTGTTCGAGAAGCGCAGGACGTCGGGCATCTCCGCTCTGGCCTGCTCGAGGAGGCGCACCAGCGAAGCGTGGGACAGCCGCTGGACCCGCCTCTTCATCATCTCCAACGCTACATAGGCCAGCAGGGGGATGGCTTCGTCGAGCTCGAGAGACTCGTAGGCCTCGGTATTCCAGGTCATCAAGAGCACCTCGATGGCCTTCTGGTACAGCAAGCTCCTTTTGGTGGGGAGCTGCCCGACCCATCTCTTGACGAGCAGGAGGGTCATCAGCAGCAGCGGGTTCCGGGCGAGCCTGGCCAGCCGGTCAGAGGTGGTGATGACGTGTGCCAGGGCGCGCCCGTCGGCTGCGCCGCTCCTTCCCGCCATCTCCTCGTGCCAGGCGACGCACAGGCGCGTGATCTCGGCTGCGTTGAATTCCGATACGCGAAAGCAGGTCGTGAAGCTCGCCAGGAGTCCGGCGATGGCGCGATACCCGGCTTCTCGCGACGAGAGCACGAGCCCGGCCTTCGGGTAGGTGGCGAGGAAGAGCCGGAGCTGGCGTGCGAAGGTGGTCCTCAGCCCCTCGTCGGCGATCTCGTCGAGGCCATCGATCAACAGCAGGGCTTTGCCGTCCCGCAGCGCCGCGCCGACGATCTCCTGGAACTCCGCCTCGTGTCCGCCCAGTTCCGCTCTGTTCGCGAGGCTCCCCAGGACCTCGGTGATGGGCCATTTGGCCATCTGCTCGAGGTGCCTGCAGCGGACCACCAGGGGAAAACACTCGCGTTCCGGGAGCGCGTCGTCCACCGCCGCACGCTTCTCGGGGAAGGCATAGGCGACGGCGAGGCGATTGAGGAGGGTGGACTTGCCGCACCCGGGAGCCCCGACGATCGCCAAGGCGCCGGTTTCGAGTACCCGGCTCACCGGAACTCGAGCTCGGGAGGGACCGTCCATCGGCTCCAAGTGCATGGGGACAAAAAGCCGCTCCAGGCGCAATTGACGAGTGCCGGCTTCTCGGTCTGCCGGGATGCCCGCGATCTCGATCTCTCCACACTCCAACTCCAGGAACCGAAGGTAGGAGGCCCGCACGGTCTCGAGCGCTTGGGGCGCAAACGCCGATGGCGCGTGGGGAGGCAGGTAGCGCAGGGCCTGCGCTTCCAGGGTCGCGGCATACGCGCTTGCCACCTCGGTGGCTAGGTGCGTGCCGTCGGCATGCACGACCGCGAAATGGGTGCGTTGCCGGCCGCTCGAAAACCAGAAGACCCAGTGCCAACCCGCATGCGAGAGGAGGATCTCGGGTGGCTCGGTTGCCTCGGCGGTGACCTTGGCGAGCGCCGCGGCGCGCGAGACCGTCGCCAGGGCAGTCGAAGCCGAGACGAGCACCCGGGAGTGGATCAGCTCCTTCAGGACGTCGTCGGCCGAGAGCAGCGTCATCCGGCGGAGCGATTCCTCCGCCGCGCGGACCTCGCCCGTGAAGCCGGAGAGCGAAACGAAGTAGGCGGCGATGTCAACCTTGTCGTTCTGACGCCGCTCGGCGTCCACGACTCCCGCGAACTTGTTGATGTCGGGTCCGCCGATCTTCTCGCCCGTCGCCTTGCACTCGGCGAGCAGCCTCCGCTGCTCGTAGCGGTGACGTGCATCGATATCGATCTCGCGTGCAGCTCCCTTGACGTTGAAGCGGGCTTGGGAATAGCCAAGCGACGTCACGAGCGCCTCGAGAAGAGCAGTGAAAAGGTCTCCCTTCTCGTTCGCTTACTGGGTGGCGAAGAGGATTCGCGTCGAGCCTTCCGTCGACATGCTGTCTCCAGTTGACGATGAGACCCGAGCGTACTCGAGGGTCGACGTCGCCGGGAGGGCCCGGGGATGGCCGGGGATGCCCGGCACTGGGGGGCAGGTCGCGGTCGGCAATTCGATCGACGCCGACTACGCCGCTATCATTGGCGCCACGCGCTGTTCGGCGCCCCGCGTCGACCCCATGACCTTCCGAAGGCGAATCCTCGTCGTGCTCGCCCTTGCGGGGGTGCTGCCGGTCGTGCTGCAAGGCACGCTCTCCTACCGGGCGAGCCGAGAGCAGCTGGCGGGCCTGGCCGAGAACGCCCAGGCCCAGCGTGCAACCGACCTGGCGCAGGCCTGCGCACGCCTGGTCTTCCACGGGGTGGAGAGCGTGCGGCTCGCCGCCGGCTACTTGCCTCTCGAGGATCTGGCGCCCCAGGAGATCCCGGCGATCCTGAGCATCCCCTTTCGCCAGCTCCCGGACATCACCCTGCTGGCTCTGGTGGACGGCAGTGGCAAGGCGATCGCCCCGGCGGTCTACTCGCGGGTCTCCGAGAGCGGAAAGCCAGCGATGGACGAGGCGAGCCTCCAGGCGTTCTCCCGAAGGGTTCCCGCGGGCGCGGCGCTCAGCGCCGGCAGCGCCATCGGGGTGCCCTATCCGGCCTCCCCCCCTGGCGCCGGGGCGCGCGTGGCCCTGGCGGTGCGCATCGGGAAGGATGAGCCGCGGCTCCTCGTCGCCGAGCTGTCGCTGCGCGAGATCGCGCAGCGGCTCGAGCTGCTGGCCGCGCAGGGGGAGCGGGCCGCGGTCTTCGACGCCAGCGGCGCGCTCGTCCTGAGCGCGGGCCAGGAGCCCCTCAGCGCCGAGGAGGGCGCACTCGTCCGGGAGGGC
>JACRCT010000039.1 GCA_016218885.1 Deltaproteobacteria bacterium
ATCTCGGCGCCGATCCATCCCGCCTGGCTTCGTTGCATCGTCGGTTACAGACCCTCTGGTATGCGCCCTCCTCGCGCCTCGCCATGCGGGCGCCTCGTCGCCGAGAGTTGGCGCATTTATTTCCGCGCGAGGCCTTAGGGGCGACCTCCTGGGAAGGACAACCCTGTCCTAGCCTGGGAGGGGCAGGGGACCCCGTCTGGTCTCTGGGTACCGACCGCCTCCGCTCCCGCTCCCGCCCTGGAGCAGAGCCCCGTTGCTCGCCTCCAGCACGGCTGTTCGTCCGGGAGGAAGGCGATGCAGGCCGCAAGAGAGCCAGAGGCTCACCGGGGCGTTCCTCTGGTGCGCCAGCGCCTTTCGGGCGTCGACGCTCGATCCATAGCAACACCCGCTGTCTTGCGAGGCGGCAAGCTCCTTGCGGCGGATAGAGCTTGTACTGCGGAGCGAGTGGTACGGTCAGTCACGACCGCAGCTCGGATGGTGCGAGCAGTTGGAAAACGTTTTCCAACTGCTCCTGGCGCCCATCGGCGAGTCGGGGGGCCACCCCGGCGCTGGCGAGCTGCGCGCACCTCGCGTCCAGAGCGCCCACCTCCGCAATCACCGCCCAACCCCGCGAAGGACTTGTCCTTGGCGAGGACGCGGTGGGCCAGCACGCGCAGCAGGAAGCCGCCAGTCCCGAAGGGGACCTTGTCCTGCTCGGGGAAGGGCTGGGCACTGGCGAGCTTCTCGCCAGGGTCCGCCAGGCAGATGAGCGGCTCGCCGAGCTTGTTCTTCTTCTTCAGGTCGAAGAAGAACCAGCTCTTCCCCGCGTCGCAGAACCCCAGCTGGCGCGCCACGCTGCCCGAGAGCTCCTCGAGCGGCAGGTCGCAGAGCACGCCCTCTTCCTCGTCGTAGCCGGAGAGGTCGAGCTCCTCGGGGATGCCGTCGCCGAACCTCACGCCGTTGTGCATCCGCACCACGTCCCAGAACGACTTGGGCGGCAGCGGCGTCCCCGGCGCTGCCTTGCCGGTGTAGGCCTGCCCGAAGGTGACGCTGTAGCGCGCCTGGCGATCAGCCTTGAACGTGACCACCAGATCTCCCCGCTCGTTGGTCTCGCAGGACTCCACGCGCTCGACCAGCGCCTCGAGGATGGCCTGGCAGGGCTTGGTGGCGGCCCACGGCGAGAAGTGGTGCCTGAGCCCTTCGCGCAGCGCGTCGCCCGTCAGCGTGGCGATGGGGGCGAAGGGGCCCTTGGGCACGACCTTGGCTGCAGGGGGCTCCACCGCTCTGGGCGCGGGGGCCTTCATGCCCTCGAGCCCTAGCTGCAGGACCACGCCGCGGCCGGTGCCGACCCATAGCGAGGCCCCGTCGGGTGGGACGAGCAGCGCCGAGGCCGCGTCGCGCGCCGGGCGCAGGTCCGCGCTGTCGAGCTCGCGGCCGGTCGCGGCGTCGAGCGCGACCACGCTGCGCCCGCCCACGAAGAGCACCGATCCGTCGCGCGAGAAGCGCACCGGCCGGGCCACGTAGGGGTCTTCCTGCTTCATCACCTGGATCGCCACCAGCCGCAGCTTCTCCTGGTGCGCGTCCATCTCCCACAGCGTGACCTCGTGCGCCGTCGCCGACGCCGCGCGCCGCGCCCCGGCCGAGAGGGCGACGCTGGCGACGGCGTCCTTGTGCGCCGTGACCGTGGCGAGCTCGCTCAGGGAGGCGAGGTCGAGCAGGTGCAGGCGCCCCTTGGAGTCTCCAGCGAGGACCCATTCGCCGGATGCGGCGAGCCCCTCGATGGGACTGCCTGGGCCCTTGAACTGCCGCAGCACCTTGCCGCTCTTCGCGTCGCGGGCCTCGACGTAGCCGTGCATCGAGCCCGAGAGCAGCGTCGCGCCGTCCTCACAGAGCGCCAGGCTCTGAACGCGGTCCGCGACGCCGCTCTGCCGCTCGACCGAGACCGAGGCCCGCCGCTTGCCGGTAGTGGCGTCCCACGCCTCGACTGCGCCGTCGAGGCCTATCCAGGCGGTGCTGCCGCCGTCCGCCGAGCCGGCCAGGGCGTTGATCGGCCCCGGCATCGCCAGCGACCGCAAAAGCTTGCCGGAGCGCCTCTCCTGGACCACCAGCAGGCCGTCGGGGCTGCTGCTCAGGGCGGTGGCGCCGGCGAGGGCGACCCCCGAGATTCGCGCCTTGTGCGCGGCCGAGAAGCGCAGCTCCTCGCACTTGGCGGTGCGGAAGAAGCGCATCGTCTTGCGCGCTCCGGAGACCGCCAGCGTCCCGTCCGCACAGAGGGCCACGGCATCGACGCGCTCCGCCGCGCCGAAGGCGTTGCGGGAGCGCAGCTCGGTGCGCGAGTCGTCGGTGTGGGCGCACCGCGCCGTCAGCTTGCGAGTCTTGAGGTTGAAGACATGGACCGCTCCGACGTTGAAGCCGGCGATCAGGTGGTTGCCACCGGCGGCGACCGCCACCGAGCCGGGGTGCGAGTCCCAGCTGCCGCGTTGGAGCAGGGTGACCTTCAGCTTGGGGGCGAGGTCGACCAGCGCCACTCCCGTGGCGCTCACCACTGCCGCCCGGCGGGCGCTCACCAGCACCGCGCCGAGGATGGCCTCGATCTTCGGGTCGACGTCGAGCCGGGTGCCCTCGGCGGCGTCGAAGAGGCACAGCGTGCTCTCCTGCGTGGTGGCCAACACTCCCTTGCCGTCAGGAGAGATCGAGAAGGCGCTCAGCCCCTCGGCCTTGGGCCAGACCTGCAGCTGGCGACGTTTGGTCAGGTCCCACAGCTCGAGCCCCGCGGCGGTCTTGAGCGCGAGCAGGCGAGCGTCAGGCGAGAACGCGGCGTGCCCGGTCGGAGCGCCGCACTCGAAGAGGTCGTCGAGCTTGTCCTTCTTCGGGTCCCAGCGTCGCACCGCGCCGCCACGCGAGAGCAGGACGACCTGGGCTCCCGAGAACGCGGCACAGCGCGCCTCTGACGAGCGCTCAGGAGTGAGCGCGCCGAGCTCCTGACCGCTCTTGAGCTCCCAGGCCGCGAGGAAGCCGCCGGAGGTGAGGCCGAGGGCCATCGAGCCATCGGTCGAAGCGGCGACGTGCTTGACGTCTCCGGGCAGCCGGAAGTCGGGGCTTCCCAGGCAGGAGAGCAGCGGGAACGTGCGGCGGCCTTTCAAAGGCTCGTAGGGCGTCGAAGGCACTGGGTTCTCCGGAGGGGAGGGGCAGGAGGGGAGCGCGCGGAACAATACACGAGTGGGCGCGCCGCGCGCTCGCCGACCCGCGGCAGATCGACTAGAAACGTCGGGTAACGCCAGGGAGCGCTCATGCACCGCACCGACTCGGAGGTCGTCATCTCGGCTGCGGGCCTCCATGGTCTGGAGGGCACGCTCGCCGCGATGGCCGTGGTGGGCGCGGGGGTGCTGGCCTTGGTGGCCGCCTCGATCTGGTGGCTCGTCGCGCGTTCGAGCGCAGCGAAGCGTCTGCTCGCCGGCTCCCTGCTGACGGCGGGGGTGGGGGCCTTGGGGATAGGGATGGTCGCGACCGAGGACCGCTGGCTCGCTCCCGAGGACGCCGATCGGCTCTGGTGGATCTGGCCGCTGGCGGGGGTCGTGGCGTGCCTCGCGCCCTTCCTGATCCCTGGCGGGAGCAGGGCGCGAGGCGGTCGGTGAGGTCGAGCGTGAGGAGGAGGCCCTGCGGCAGGTTCGGCTCCGGCCCGAGCTTCGCCTTGGCGGCCGCAGGGCTCCTCACCCTCGCGGGGCTTGCGTGCCGCCCGTCCCAGGGGCAGACAGGAGTGCACAAGGAGAACGCGATGCTCGAGATCCACCCGCTGCTGGCCGGCCGTGACTTTGCCTTGGGAAACACGGGCGCGAGGCAGATGGCGAACTTCGTCTACCTGGTCGCCGAGCGGACGAGCGGCCTGTGCGTGCTGGTCGACCCCGCCTGGGACATCGAGGGGCTGCTCGAGCGCGTGGACATGGAGAAGCTCACCCTCGTCGGGGTCGTGGCCACGCACTGCCATTGGGATCACGTGGGCGGCCGGTTTGGCGGGATGCAGGTCGAGGGCGTGGGCAAGCTCGTCCAGCTCAAGAAGGTGCCGGTCTGGGTCAATGCTCTCGACGCGGAGCGAGTCAAGGCGAACACCGGCGTGGGGGACGAGAGCCTGCGCCGGGTGAAGGACGGCGACGTGTTGGAGCTGGGCGGGGCGAAGCTGACGTTCGTCCACACCCCGGGCCACACCCCGGGGAGCCAGTGCCTGCGGGTGGGCGAGGCGGTCATCACCGGGGACACGCTCTTCGTCGGCGAATGCGGGCGCGTGGACCTGCCCGGCTCGGACCCCGAGGCGATGTTCGCGAGCCTCGGCAAGCTCGCCGCGCTCCCTGAGGCCACCGTCGTGTACCCCGGGCACCACTACGGCAAGACCGAGCGCTCGACCATCGGCGAGCAGAAGCGCACCAGCCCGGCGCTCAAGCCCCAAAGCCTGGACGAGTGGCAGGCCTGGCTTGCGGCGCCGTAGCGCTCGAGGAACAGCCCGGCGCCCGGAGGCACCCGAAAAACCTTACGAGCTCGAAGATCGCTCTTGTAGAGCGAGTCCTGTGCGACCTATGGTGCGCCCGGCGTTGCGTGAGCCATCGAGCGGAGGGCGTGATGACCTGTGGGCAGGGGCGAGCGACGAGCCTCACGGTCGCGGTCGTATCGTGCGCGATGCTCGGGGTGGCGTGCCCGGCGACTGCGGCGGAGTGGAGCGGCGAGCTCGAGCTTGCGATGTCCCTGGTAGAGGAGCGCTGGACCTTGGCGCCTACGCTGCGCGCCGCCTATGGGCTGAGCAAGCGGTGGAGGCTGCGCGGTGAGTGGGGGTTCGTGAGCGCGGCGCAGGGCAGTGAAGGGGAGCATGGTTGGACGCAGCTCGAGTCCGGCAATCTCCTCCTCGGGCTCGATTCGCGGGGCGGGGCCGGCGCGCTGCGCTGGCGTCTGGGGGCAGGGCTGACGGCACCTCTGGCCCACCTCGAGGGCGAGCATGACCCCCATGGGCGCAGCGCCTACGGCGACGCCTCGATGCTGCAGGGGCTCTGGGACCTTTGGTTGTGGGCACCGGACCGCATCGGCCTCGTCGTTCCTGCGGGCGCGGTGATCAAGGGCGACCGGTACCGGTTGGGGCTCGAGGCGGGGGCCGCGATGCTCGTGCCGGTGCGCGAGACCCTGGGCACGAGCGTGGACGCCCTGACGCAGGCGCGCATCGTCGCCGCCCTTCACAGCGCGGAGACGTTCGAGGCGGGTGCCCAGCTGCAGAGCGTCCTGATCGCCACCCAGCCCAGCGATGGCTGGCAGACGGCGATCGCGCCCTTCGTCCGGCTGCAGCTGGGGCCGGTGGAGCTCGGCGCAAGGCTCTTGCTCCCCATCGATGCGCCGCTGGGCGGGCACTGGTCGTTCCAGCTGGCGGCGAGCGTGCGAGGGACCGATGCCGACTGAAGCGATGACGGGATGCGCCGCAGACGCGCGCACTCGCGACGCGAGCCAGACCGCTTTGCGCTCGAGGATGGCGGCGCTTCGGAGGGGGGCCTGGATCGTCGCGGTGCTGGTCGCCGGGACCGCGTGCCGGTCGAAGAGCGCCTGCGACATCCGGGACCCGGCGTGCCAGCGGGACATCTTCTACTCCGTGCTGGATGCGCGCGGACAGGCTTGGGACGCGTGGGCCAACCCTCCGCCCATGGAGGTCATGACCAAGGACCAGTTCCGGGCCTTCCTGGAGGCGAGCGCGGCGAGCAGCCAAGGCAGCGACAGCGCTGAGCCGTCTTGGGACCCGGTGTACAAGCTGCTCGGCTTCCTGGATCGCGACGCCAGCTCCGCCGAGACGTCCATCGATTCGCAGGTGGAGGGCGTGGTGGCCTTCTACTCCAGGACGACGCGCAGCGTGACCATCATCGATCGCGGCATGCCGAGCGACGAGGAGTCGTCGTCGATGACGCTCGCCCACGAGATCGTCCATGCCCTCCAGGATCGGGACGTGGGGTTGAGCCTGTATGTCGGGAGCGGGCTCACGAGCGACGAGCTCATGGCCCGGCGCTCCATGGTCGAGGGCGAGGCGACCCTCTACGGGCTGATGGTCAACCTGGGCATGCGCGAGCTGGCGTTCCAGGACGTGAACTGGGCCGGGTACTTCGAGAGCTTCCGCGACACCGTCGACGAGTCGGTGGCGAGCTCGGCTGGGCGTCTGGGGGAAGCCCGCAGGCTGCTGCCCTACGTGGCGGGCGCCCACTACCTGGAGCAGGCGTACGCGCGGGGCGGCACGCCCGAGGTCGAGTTCGCGTTTCTGGCGAAGCCGCCATCGCTCTCGGCCGTCGTCGATTCCTATGATGCGCCAGTGCCCGTGCGCGCCCCGCTCTCCTGCGGCGGACCGCCGCCGCCCGGCGGCTACGAGCAGGTGGGCTCCTCTCGCCTCGGCGCCGCGGGGCTCTACGCCTTCGCCATCAAGAACCTGCGTGATGGTCGTGCCTGGGACCTGATGCGAGCCTGGTCGGACGACACGCTGCGCTTCTACCAGTCGCCCGAGGGAGCCACCGCGGTTTCCTGGACTGTGCGGCTGAACGGGAAGCGTGGATTCAACGACTACTTCTCCACGCTCCAGAACGTCGCCGCCGGGCTGGGGGCGCGCTCCCAAGCGCGGCTGACCGAGCTGGAGATCGTGATCGGGGCCGCCGAGCAGCCTCTAGTCCTCTCTGACTGGGACCTGGGAGCTTGCGGAGAGTAGGCGGGACCGCGAGGAGCCCGGCCGCGAGCTCGCGAAGCTACCGCAGCACGACCTCCGCGCTGCCGGACTCACATCCGTCGTCGTCGCACTGCTCGCCATTTGCCCGGAGCACGAAGACGCAACCGCGAGGGAGAGCAAGGAGACGCTGACAAGAGCACGCATGGCCATGGCTACTACCACACCGAGGGTCTTTGGTTCACTGGTCGCCCCCCGGCTGGAGTGCCGGCGCTGACGGCTGTTCGCAAATACCCGGGAGCGGATCTGGACCGCCCGCGGCTCAGCCAGGCGGGGAAGCCAGGAGCTTTGTCGCCAGCCATCGCCGGTGGCGGACGACGTGCCAGATTCCCAGGGCGAGCAGGACCTTCGACGAGAGGTGGTGCAGACCCTGCCATGCCCCGCCGCGCGCCAGGGTTCCGCCGCCCAGGTCGACCAGTGCGATGCCGCTGATGGCGAGGGCCACCGCCGCCACGGCAAGGAGCGCGACTTGAAACCAGCCTCGGGGCGCCGGCCTCTTCCCGAGCAACGCGCCCACCGTCGACCCAAGCCAGCCTCGATGGGCAAACAGGTGCATCAGCATGCCCGTGGAGACGACCAACCCGAGCCAACCGTGGAGCGCCCCGGCTTCCGGCGCAGGATGGTGCGCGAGCTCGACGCCGGTGACCATGGCGGCGAGGGCGGCGAGTCCCAGCCCGATGACCACCCAGGGGTAGGCAGGGTGGCCGAGCCAGCTCACCGCTCTTCTCGCCAAGGGTACGAGCTCGTCAGTCGTCGCGCGCACGGGCCTCTCCCATCTGCCAGCCAGCTCGCTGACACCCTGCTCTCGCGCAATGAAGGGCTCGTTGCTGCTCTGTGAAGGAGTGTTGCGCCCGCCACGACGTCGCTTCGCCACGAGCTTTCCGCCTCGGCGACGCCGGTAAACGGCAAGGACCTTCCGGATCGCTCCCGGAGTGCCGAGCCTTGAGCCCGAGCGCGGCGCTGCTCGAAGCCATTGCCGACGGGTGTTTTCGACACGCGCCCTTGGCATGCTCGGCTGTGTCATCCACCAGCAGGACGGTCAGGAGGCGGTGTGCCGCGCTTCCCCGCCGCGGCCCTCTCGCCCGGTTCCAGATGGCCCCCTGGATGGCGAAGGGTACGAGCGCCCCACGCGCGAGCCGAGGTGGACGGCGCTCTCCACCGGACCGCGGCGGCGGGGGCCTTGTGCGGGGCTCGAGGCGAAGCGGGGTCTGCGGGTGTTTCCTGGTCACGAGCCTGGGCTGGCAGGCGACGCTCTAGGCCCCTCGTTGGTTCCGGCTCGGCCCGGGTGGCCCGGGAGCGCCATGATCTGCTTGGCCACCGAGTAGGCGAAGCCGGCGCGCAGCAGGACGGCCAGGTCCTTCTCGCGCCTCTCGGCCCGCTGGCCTTCGGGGCGGTAGGGCCCGAGGCGCCTGCGGCGCGCCAGGGCGTGCGCCGCCTCCAGCTCGTGGTCGCCCTCGCCCTCGTCGTGCAACGCCTGGAGCGCCTGCTCGACCTGCTCGGTGGCCACGCCCCGCGCCTTGAGCCGCGCCGAGATGGCTCGCATCGACGTCCCGCTTCGCTTGAGCGACTCGGCCTTCGCCTGGGCGAAGCGGCGGTCGTCGAGCAGCCCCGCGCGCTCGAAGCGGATGACGAGCTCGTCGATGATCGCGCGGCCTTCTGCCGGGTCGGTCCCATGGGCCCGGGCTGAGCGCGAGACGCGCCGCATCAGCACCTGCCGCAGCCCGGCCGACGAGCACGAGTGCCGCTGCAGGTGGAAGAGCGCCGCCCGCTCCAGGTATTGGGCGCTGGCCTTCTTGGGCCCCCGCGGGCGCTGGCGCGTGGTCTTCTGCGTCTCGAGCATGCGCGGCATCCTAGCCGCCCCCTCCGACAAACGCTTCGTCGCGAGCGGCGACGTTGGGGAAGGCGGCTCGGCAGCGGGCGAAAGCGCTGTCGGAGCCACGCTCATCCCCAGCGGGCAAGTGAGTTGGACCTGCCTCCAGGGACGAGCGGACGGCTACCCGCCTCGGACATGGCGCGCAGCCGCCGCACCCGCTCCTCCACCGGCGGGGTGGCTAGAGAACACGCGCAGCAGCGACTGGCCTCGCAGGAGGTTGACGATGAGCCGGCTCGGCGCTCCTTGGCGATGGTGCCGGGCAGGAAAATGCGACGCTCCTGCTCGGGCAGGGTGGCCGGTGGCGTGCACCAGCTCAGCGCCCGGCTTCCACGCGCTCGAAGAGGTACTTCTGCTGGCTGGTCTCGAGCAACAAGGAGAGCTTGCCGTTCGTCTCCTGGGGGAGGAAGCCCAGCCCCGCCCAGGGTGGATCGACCAGCACCAGGTCAGCTTGGAGCCGGAGCCCCCCAGCGGAGTGCCCCTCGCCGTCGCCTCGGGCGCCGCCCGTCCCCGGTCACACCGAGGCGCGCTCCTCCTGCACTCCGGCCGGTGAGCTGGCTGCCGCAGCCACGGCCCGGTTGCGTCGCCAGGAGAAGAAGACCGCGGTCCCGAGGATGCTGACGATCACCGCCAGCGAGGCCAGCGCGGGCACCTTCACCAGGTCCACGAGGACCATCTTGAAGCCGACGAATATGAGGATCGCCGAGAGCGCGACCTTCAGGTAGGCGAAGCGCTCCACCAGTCCGGCCACCAGGAAGAACAACGAGCGCAGGCCGAGGATGGCGAAGATGTTGGAGGTGAAGACCAGGAAGGGGTCGCGGGTGATGGCGAAGATGGCCGGGATGGAGTCCACGGCGAAGACCACGTCCGCTGCCTCCACCAGCACCAGGGCCAGGAACAGGGGCGTGGCCAGCCGGCGCCCGTGCTCGAGCGTGAAGAAGCGGTCGCCCTCCAGCTTCTGCGTCGCCGGCACGAACCGCCGCACCAGCTTCAGCAGCGGGCTGTCCTCGGGGCGCTCGGCCTTGCCGCGCTGCACGTACATCTTGACGCCGGTGAGGACGAGCAGTCCCCCGAACACGTAGATCAGGAAGTGGAAGCGCTCCAGCAGCGCCGCGCCCGCGAAGATCATCGCCGCGCGCAGCAGCAGCGCCCCGATCACACCCCAGAAGAGCACGCGGTGCTGATAGAGCGCGGGGATGCCCAGCGCCCCGAAGATCACGACGAAGAGGAAGATGTTGTCGAGCGAGAGCGACTTCTCGATCAGGTAGCCGGTAAGGAACTCGACCCCCACCTGCGACCCGTACCTGGCCCACAGCCCGGCGTTGAAGAGCAGCGCCAGGGAAACCCATACCCCGCTCCACGCCAACGCCTCAGTGAAGCGCACCGCGTGGGTCTTGCGGTGGAAGACCCCCAAGTCGAGGGCGAGCATCGCGAAGATGAAGACGATGAATCCGCCCCAAAGCCAGGGGCTGCCAATGGTCTCGGTCATGGTGTCGGGCTCCTCGGGAAGGGGGCTCGGCAGCGGGCTGGAGGGCAGCCCGTCCGCCGCTCGTCTCAGCGGGCGAAGAAGGCAGACAGGCCGCCGCTGCGAATGAGCGGGCGGCTACCCGCACCGGACATCTCGCGCAGCCGTCGCACCCGCTCCTCCACCGGCGGGTGGGTGGAGAACAGGCGCAGCAGCGACTGGCCTCGAAGAGGATTGACGATGAACAGGCTGGCGGTCGCCGGTCGGGGCTCGGCGACGGGTACGACGACCTGGGCGGCGTGCTCGAGCTTGAGCAACGCGCTCGCCAGCGCCTCCGGGTCGCCCGCCAGGCGCGCCCCCTTCTCGTCGGCCAGGTACTCGCGCGAGCGCGAGATGCCCAGCTGCACCAGCGTCGCGGCGAGCGGCGCGACCAGGGCCAGGAAGAGGCCACCGGCAGCCGACCCGCCCTCGCCCTCCTCATCGGCGCACCGCCCGCCGCCCAGCATGGCGGCGAAGCCCAAAGCATGGGCCACGGAGGTGACGAGCGAGCTCATCGCCGCGGCGATGCTCGAGACCAGGATGTCGCGGTGGGCGATGTGGGCGATCTCGTGGGCCAGCACCCCGCGCAGCTCCCGCGGGTCGAGCAACTGCACGATGCCCTCGGTCACCGCCACCACCCCGTGCGCCGGATTGCGCCCCGTGGCAAAGGCGTTGGGCTGCAGCTCGGGGATGAGGAAGACGCGGGGCTTGGGGATGCCCGCCCGGGAGGCCAGCTCGGCCACCATGGCGTGCACCTGCGGCGCGCGCGCGGGGTCGAGCTCCTGTGCCCGATGCAGCGCCAGCACCAGGCGGTCGGAGAAGAAGTACGCAGCGAGGTTGGTGGCCAACGCGAAGGCGGCGAACAGCCACAGGTGCCCCGGCGCCACCGCCCCGCCGATGCCCACCACCAGCGCCGACATGACGCCCAACAGGACCAACGTCTTGACCTGGTTCAGCATGATCCGCTCCTCACACAAGGGACTGAACACGACGCTCCATCGGACCGCAGCTCAGCCGTGGAAGCGCAGCGCCCACGGGCGGGAGTCGCCGATCTGACCGCGGGCGTGCGCGCGGGCACGCTCCAGCGATCGGCTGGCCAGGCGGGCGGCTCGGTCCACGGCGTCGAAGACCGAGGCGCCGATCTCGGCGCTGGCGGACTCGAGGAGGTGCTCGCCCACCTCGCGGCCGGTCACCTTCACCCGGCACACCTTGTCCGTGCCGCCCTTGGGACCGTTGACGTCCTCGATCCACACCTGAAGGCGGTCGATCTTCTCGGAACGGCTGCCCAGGGCCAGGCGCGCCCGGCGCTCCACGAAGGTGCGCAGCCCCGACGTGATCTCCACTCCCTTGCCTCGTACCTCGATCCGCATGTCCAACCTCCTGGTGAGCTCGTGACTGACACGCCCGAATAGATGCCGCTCACCGTTCTGTCGGACCATGTGATAATTAGGACGAAACTTGTAGGCAAAGACGACAGGATGGGCTCATGGATTGGCTCAACTACCACCACCTCCTCTACTTCTGGATGGTCGCTCGCGAGGGAGGCCTGGCCCCCGCGGCGGCCAAGCTGCGGCTGACGCACCCCACGCTCCACGCGCAGATCCGGGCGCTGGAGGAATCCTTGGGGGAGAAGCTCTTCGCCAAGCAGGGCCGCAAGTTGGCGCTCACCGAGGTGGGGCGGATGGTCTACGGCTACGCGGACGAGATCTTCCTGTTGGGCGGCGAGCTGCTCGACGCCGTGAAGGGCCGTCCCACGGGCCGTCCCGCCCGTTTGGCGGTGGGGCTGGCCGACGTGGTGCCCAAGCTCGTGGCGCGCCGGCTGCTCGAGCCCGCGCTGCAGCTGGACCAGCCGGTGCGGCTGATCGTCACCGAGGACTCGACCGAGAGGCTCCTCGCGCAGCTGTCGCTGCACGAGCTGGACGTGGTGATCTCCGACGCGCCAGTGGGGGCCGGGACCGCGGTGCGGGCCTTCAGCCATCTGCTCGGCGAGTGCGGGGTCACCTTCTTCGCAGCCCGGGCGCTGGCGGCCAAGGTTCGGCCCGGCTTCCCACGCTCGATCGAGGGCCAGCCGATACTCCTTCCCACCGAGGGTACGGGGCTACGCCGCTCGCTCGATCACTGGTTCGACAAGCAGGGTTTGCGCCCCGTCATCGCTGCGGAGATCGAGGACAGCGCGCTGCTCAAGATCCTCGGACAGAAGGGGCTGGGCGTCTTCGCCGCGCCGGACGCCATCGAGGACGAGGTGCGGCGCCAATACGAGGTCGAGGTGGTCGGGCGATCCGAGGAATTGCGCGAGCGCTTCTATGCGCTCTCGGTCGAGCGCCGGCTCAAGCATCCCGCGGTGGTCGCCATCCTCGAGGGCGCACGCCGCGAGGTGTTCGCAGCCGAGGACGGCTCGTAGAGCGGAGTCGGCCCCGCCCGGGGCGGCGTCTGCAGATGGCGCCTCAACCGATTCTCAGCTCCAGGGTGAGGAGGCCCTCGAGCATCGGCCGTCCGATCCGCGCGGTCTCGGCTCCATCCGACAGCTGGATGCGGACCTCGGGCACCAGAGCTCCGGCCCGTACGTCGAGACGCAGCCTCACCCGGGTGGAGAGGTCGAGCGCCAGCTGCGCGCTGGTGCCCAGATAGGCCACCAGGGAGAAGGAGGTGTGGCCGAGCGTCGTCGGGGAGGTCACGCCGGTCGCCCACGGCAAGACTCCTCCGATGCCCACGCCGAGGGCTGGCTGCAGCCGCCCCAAGGTCCCGAGCTCCCAGAGCGTCCAGAGCCGCAGCGCCGCCAGGCCGATGGAGAACTCCTCCCCGCGCCGATTCACGCTCCGAGCCCACAGCGAGGCGATGCCGTCGAGATCCAGGCTGAGGTGCCGCGCGGCCTCCCAGCGCACACCCGCCTGCGCAGCCACGAGCGCGCCCAGGCTCCCAGGTCCGCCGGGGACCGCTGCGCCCAGATGGAGCAGCAGCGGGTAGGGCGCAGCGCCGGTGGGCACCCCCTTCGGCTCTTCCGGAGCACGAGGGAGGGCATCCTCGTCGATCCCGTGCAGCTCCAGCTCAGCGAGGCTTGCACGCAGCGCCTCGGCGATCTTCAGGCCGAGGATGCTCGCTGCCCGAGGGTCGGGCTCCGCGCTGGTCGATCGACCTTGGAGATCTGCCGGCAGCTCGAGTTGCCGGAGCAGCGTCCTGCCGGAATGCCGGTCGCCGACGCGGAGCTCCATCGCGGCTCCGTCCACCTGGCGCTCCAGCCTCAAGACGCACGCCGCCGAGCGCTCATGAGCGACGATCTCCAGCTCCAACCGCCGCTCGCGCTCCCCGCGCGCCACTCCGGGGATCGTCTCGACCGCGAGGCCCATGGCCGTCAACTCGCTGCGGGCCGCGGCCTCGGCCTCTGGCCAGGCGTGGTCTGGGCAGCACCGAGCCATGCCGACGATCACCACCCGCGCGGGCTCGTCGGCCTTCGCGGTAGACGCGAGCGCCAGAGCGCAGGCCACGACCATCGCCGAAGCACCGTGGTGGGTGATGCTCAGGGGCGCCGGCACCCCGAGATGGGAGGCAGCTTCAGCCATTCGCGGCGGATTCTAGCTGCGTTGTCGGGGAGGTGACGAAAGCCACTTTGGGATCCCAAGAGGTTGGTCCGAAGACGACGGTTCGGGGCGTCCTAGTCGTTGGCGGCATCCTTCGCCAGCACCTCGAAGATGCCTCCCGGATACCGCGCGAGATAGCGCTCGGCAGCCTCGCGGGCTTCCGCAAGTCGATCGGCCTGCCTGCAGGCATCGATCCTCCGGCCGAGGGCCTCCTCGGCGAGGGGGCCGGCCGGATCCTCCTGAAGGTACCTGGAGAACCAGTCGGCGGCCGCGGTCGGATCGTGCAGCTGCTCGGCGTGGAGGCGGCCGAGGAGGAAGGTGGAGGTCCTTGCCTGGGGGGTGCCCGGGAACCTTCTGCGGATCGCTTGCAGGACCCGCCGGGCGGTTGCGCCCTCGTTGGCAAACCGGGCGGCATCGGCGAGCAGCTGCAGGTCTTCGCTCGAGGCTGAACCCAAGAGCTCCTCCAGGCCGTCCCGCTCGGCCTCCTCGAGCGCCTCGGCATACGCGCCCGCGGCGCACAAGCGTCTCCAGTCGGAGTCCATCCTCTTGGTCTGCGCGAGCTTGGGATGCCGCCGTGCGTCGGCGGTCTTCGCAGCGGCGGCCCGCGCAGGCGCTGGCTCGAGATCCTGGTCGGGGTTGGCAGCCACTTCGGGGAGGTCGGGACCGGGAGCGGGTGCCGGGGCGTCGGGGGCCGGTATGGTGTGCAGCGAGACCTGGCGAGTGCGTTGATCGACTGTCAGCTCGTGTCCGGCGGAAAGCGGCAGGCCGGACTCGAAGTCCTCCCCCTCGACGATCACCTTGCCCGAGGTAACCGCCACCTGGAGAAACGCCTTCTGTGCGCTCCATCGCACCGTGAACTCGGTGCCGGTGGCGACCACGCGGTAGGCGCCAGCCTCGACGGACCACTGGCTTCGCCCCTTGCTGCGAATCTGAGCGGAGACCGCGCCGTTGGAGAGGACGAAGCGGACTCGCCGGGTGCTCGCCTCGGCGAGCTGTCCCGAGGTGCCTGCCTCGAGCTCATAGCGGGTGCCTTCCTCGAAATCGACCGCCAGCGGCTGCCTTGCCGGCGCCAGAAGCCACCCTCCAGGACGGGCGGGCGCCGCCCCTGAATCGACCGAGAAAGCGATAGGGCTGCTTCGCATGGCCAGCCATCCGCAGACCAGCGCGACCGTGGCCGCCATACCCATTGCCAAGGCCCAGCGGGGCGGGCGCCAGGGGGTAGGCACAGGGGCGAAGGCATGCTCGCGAACGAGCTGACGCTGGCGGGCGCGCCGCGCCGGGTCGGGCCCGGTGCCGAGCTCCTCGGCCACTGCGTTGCCGAGCCTCTCCCATGCCTTGAGGTCAACCTTCATGGCGGCGGCTCGCAATCCAGCACGAAAGGACCGGGTCTACCTGGGCAAGACGCGTGAAGCTGGCCAGCGCTCGCGAGAGGCGACGCTTCGCCGTGGCCAGCGAGCACTCGCAGGCTGCCGCCACCTCGGCCAGCGCGCAGCCCTCGAGGAGGCGCAGCGTGAAGGCGATCTGCTCGTCAGCGGAGAGCTGCTCCAGCAGCGAATAGAAGCGCCGCGCCAGCATGTGTCTTTCCGGATCCAGCTCGGGAGACGGCGCATCCGCATCCTCGACGTCGAGGCGCAGCAGGCGCCGAAGCCGGCGCGTGCGCAGCTCCTTGCGCACGATGTTGAGGGTGATCGAGACGATCCACCGGTCGAGCGACTCGGGGTCGCGCAGCTTGTGGACGTTCGCCAACGCGTCCACGAAGACCTGGTGGACGAGGTCATCGTGCTCCGGGTCGGCGCCCAGCATGCGCCACACCAGCCGGTTGACCCGCTCCCCGGCCCGGTCGAACAGCGCGGACGCCGCGTTCGGGTCACCTCGGTGCAGCCCGTCGACGATGGAGTAGGGGCTCTCACCCTCACCGCACCCCGGCGCAGGGACGAGCACAGGCCGCCTGGTAGGAACGCCATTCATGTCGCGCACAGGCACGCTACCCCTGGGGATGGGCCTGAGCCACCGCGGAGGAAGGGGGCCGGCCGCGGCGGGAGAGGAGCGAGCCTCTGCAGTGTATCGCGGGTCGGGAAACGTGAAGTTGCCTCCAACACAGCTCTCGGACGAGGAAGGGTTCCGCGAGGGCGCCGAACGGCTCAAGGGTGCCTGTTGAGCTGTTTTTCAGCGTCAGGGAACACTAGAGGCGCCATGACCGCACCCCATGTCGAGCGCGAGGAGCTTCTTCAGATCATCGAGGCCGGAATCGACGGCCCGACGGGCGACAACTGCCAGCCGTGGAAGGTCGCGCTTCGTGAGGACGGTTTCGACCTCTGGCTCGTCCCCGAGGCCGCGCACTCCTATTTCGACCTGGGCGACTACGCCTCATGGCTGGCCTGCGGCGGCTTCCTCGAGAATGCCCGGCTCGCCGCCGCTGGGCGAGGCTTGTCCGCCACCTGGACGATCGCGCCCGATCCCTCCCAGCCAACGCTCTGGGCCCGCGTCACCTTGAGCCCCGTGTCGGGTCTTTCCCGGGACGAGCTCGCCTCTGCCATCCGTGACCGGCACGCCAACCGCTCGCCCTTCGAGCCGTCGCCCATCAGCGACAGCCAGGCGCGTGCCCTGGAGTCGCAGGGGAGCGAGGCCGGCAAGGTGGTCGTGGTCCATGACCCGACCCGCCTGAAGAAGCTGCGTGAGCTGGTGGCCTTCGGTGAGCGCGTGCGAGCGCGCTCGCGCGAGGCCCACGAGTCGACGCGCCCGTGGTTCCGGTGGACCGCGGCCCAGGCCGAGACCTCCCGCGACGGGCTCGACGCGCGGGTGCTGGGGATCAGCGCGGGCCAGCGCGTCGCGCTGCGGGCGCTGCAGCCCTGGAGCCTGATGTGGCTCTCCGGTTGCCTGGGCGGGGCACGCATGATGGGCCACTACGCGGGGGCGCTCATCGAGCGAGCAGGCGGGGTGGGCGTGGTGGCTTCGCGCTCCCTCTGTCCGGCCGACGTGGTGGCTGCGGGACAAGCCCTGGAGCGGGCCTGGCTGCGTGCGACGCTCGATGGGCTCGGCTTCTCGGTCCTGGGCGCCCTCACGCTCTTCGCCCTGCGGGTCGAGGAGGGAAAGGGCGGGGAGTTCCCGGCACGCGACCAGGAGTCGCTCAAAGCCGCGAGCGGCGAGCTGCGGGCCCTGTTCGGGCTCCGAGCCCCAGAGCGGGCGCTGGTGCTCTTCCGGGTGGGGCGCGCGCCCCGGCCCGCGCTCGTTTCGCTGCGCAGACCTGTCGCCTCGTTCCTGCAGCAAGGAGGAGCGCCCTGAGCCCAGGCGTCGTCGGGCGACGCGGCCGGAGGCCATGCTTCATGCTTGGGATACTCCGGACACCGTCGGATACTGAAGAGCGTTCGGAGGCCCACAGACTCCATCGAGAGCGACAGCATCCAGGGATGAGGACCCTGGCGCGTGTTGCCGGAGGCTCGCACCTTGCTGCTCCCTGACTCGTTGACCGACAAGCTCATCCGACTCAAGCTTGGTGTCCACAAGACCCCTCTCGACCGCTTCGAGGTCCGCATTGCCAGGACCGTCCGAGACTACGAGCGGGCCTTCCGTCTCCTCCACGTGGCCTACGTCTACCAAGGCATCGAGGACGTGGAGAGCGAGAGGATGCGGATCACCAAGCAGCACGTGCTGCCCGAGTCCACGGTGCTGGTGGCCCTGGAGGGTGAGAAGCTGGTGGCCACCATGACGGTGACGCTGGACTCGTCGGCGGGGCTCCCGTTCGATGAGGACTATCCGCAGCAGATGCAGGAGTTGCGCAAGTCCAAGGCCCGAATCGTCGAGTACGGCTCGCTGGCGATCGTTCGACGGTGTTGGCACTCCGGGGTCGGTCGGCTCATGGAGATCGCCGGGCACGCCTGGTCCACCCGGGTCCTGGGCGCCACTCATTGCGTCGCAGGAGTCAACCCGGCCGCCGTTCCGCACTACCGCGCGCTCTATGGCTTCCAGAAGGTGGGTGCACCTCGCGCCTACCACGACCTGGACGCTCCGGTGCAAGGCCTGGTCGTCGACTTCTCCGAGGCCTTGGCTCACATCGGGCGCTGCTTCACCAAGCCCCTCCCCGACGGCCGGCTCTACCACGAGCACCTGACCGGGAAGCTCGCCGACTGCATCAAGGTCCCCACCGAGGTCGCCTTGGAGGACCTGGTCCGCTGGAAGCTGCCGCGAGAGGTGTTCCAGGAGCTCTTCATCGCCAAGTCGGATCGCCTCTATTCCCTCGACTCCAAGACCCTCGAGCACCTGCGTCGCTGGCGAACCGACACCACGCTGCATCCTCCAGTGCGAGGGAGCTCGGGCAGCTGAATGAGCCACGGAGAATCCAGAATGCAGGGGCCATCCCAGGCGATTGTGGCTGAGCCCGCCGGCGAGCTTCGTGAAGCCGGCTGGGCCTACGACGTGGCGTTCAAGCGCAACCGGGGGCTGGTCAGCGTCTCCGAGCAGGCTCGCCTGCGCGCGGCCACGGTGGCCATCGCCGGTGCCGGCGGCGTGGGCGGCTCGCACGCGCTCACTCTGGCCAGGCAGGGCGTAGGCGGGTTCAAGCTCATCGACCCGGACACGTTCTCGGTCGTCAACTTCAATCGGCAGGTGGGAGCCCGGGTCTCGTCGGTGGGGCTCAAGAAGGCGGCAGAGATCGGCCGCATGGTGCGCGACATCAACCCCGAGGCGCGGGTCGAGATCTGGGATGAGTTCCTCGGCCCCAAGAACGTCGACGCCTTCCTGGACGGTGCCGACGTCGTGCTCGACGGGCTCGACTACTTCGCGCTCCCCGCGCGTCGCCTGCTCTTCCAGAAGGCGCGCGAGAAGGGGCTATGGGCGCTCACCGCGGGGCCGCTGGGGTTCAGCAGCGTCCTGCTGGCCTTCTCCCCGCAGGGGATGTCCTTCGACCGCTACTGCGACCTGCGGCCGGGGATGGCCCTGATCGACCAGCTCATCTCCTTCACCGTGGCCCTGGCTCCGCAGATGCTCCACCTGCGCTACACCGACATGTCGCAGGTGGAGATCTCCGAGGGGGCGGGCCCCTCGTCGATCATCGCCTGCCAGCTCTGCAGCTCGCTCATCGCCTTGGAGGCGCTGGCTCTGCTTCGGGGAAGGCGCACTCCGCTGGCGGCGCCCCGGTATCTGCAGTTCGATCCCTTCCGGAGGATCCTGGGGCGGGGCCGGCTGTGGTTCGGGAACCGAGGACCGTTGCAGCGGCTGAAGCGGTACCTCGTCAAGAGGAAGTTCCAGAAGATGGGCCTTCTCGACCCACAAGGAAATCCGACGCGCGGGCTTCCTGCATCGCTGCGCGGCGGCGACCCGGCATGAGCAACGCGTCCGACATCGTCTCCATCGCGGCGCGCAACCTGGTGCGCAACTCCCGGCGCACGCTCATGACCGGGAGCATGGTCGCCCTGGGCGTGGTCGCCATCGTCTTCTTCCGCGCCTACATCGCCGGGCTCCAGGACCAGATGTTCGAGATGGTGGTGGAGAATCAATCGGGTGCCTTGCAGGTCGAGCGCCAGGGCTACAGCAAGTCGCGCGAGCT
This sequence comes from Deltaproteobacteria bacterium, assembly GCA_016218885.1. Classification (GTDB taxonomy): domain Bacteria; phylum Myxococcota; class Myxococcia; order Myxococcales; family UBA5297; genus JACRCT01. The sequence continues at coordinate 19,198 of JACRCT010000039.1, forward strand.
CGCCCCGCTCGACCTGGACTTGCCGCAGGGGGAGGGGCTGGAGGAGAAGGTCCGCCAGGGACCCGGGGTCAAGCAGGTGGCCCCGCGCCTGCGCTTCGGGGCGGTGCTGGTGTTCGGCGAGGCCTCGACGGTGGTCCACGGGCTGGGCGTCGAGCCGGAGCTCGAGAAGCAGGTCTGCCCCCAGAGCCCGCAGGCCGGCCATCGCTATGAAGGCAAGTACGGCGAGCGCTATGGGCTGGAAGGCCCGGGCCTCGCGGAGCAGGGCGAGGCGTCCATCTTGCTGGGGAGCAGCCTGGCTTCGGGCCTGGGCATCCGCATCGGGGACCAGGTCACCTTGCTGGCCCAGACCTCCACCAGCTCGACCGACGCCGTCGATGCCACGGTCCGAGGCATTTTCAAGGTCGGGGACGCCGAGGTGAACAAGCGGTCGGTGGTGGTGCCCCTGGGGCTCGCCCAGAGGCTGCTCCACATGCCGGGGCGCATGACCTCGCTCGCCGTCGCCGTGAGCCGGCCACAGATCGAGCAGGCAGCGGTAGCGCTGCGCGGGGCGCTGGCTTCGGCGCAGCCCTCGGTGGACGTCTGGACCTGGGGGCAGATGGCGCCGTATTACCGGGACGTGATCCAGCTCCAGGACGACATCATGGGGATCGTCACGGCGCTGCTCTTCGTCATCCTGCTGTCCGGGGTCGCCAACACGATGATGATGTCGGTCTTCGAGCGCCAGAGGGAGATCGGGACGCTGATGGCGATCGGCTTTCGCCGCAGGTCGATCGCCTGGCTCTTCGTGATC
>JACRCT010000465.1 GCA_016218885.1 Deltaproteobacteria bacterium
GAGCGACGCCGGCGCGGAGCAGGACGCGCGGGACCTGTGCATAGAGCGGCATCAGCGCGAGCCTGCCGCGCCAGAGGGTCGATTGAGCCAGGGCGATCTGCCGGCGCGCAGAGGGATCTGCACCCGCGCCGACGGTCCGCAGCAGCTCGCGCGCCGCGTCCCGCCCTTGGGAGAGCAGGACGAGCTGCGCCAGCGCCAACCCGGGCTCGGGCAGTGCCGCCACGGCGATGAGCGCGAGGTCATAGCCGGCCGTGGCCAGCGCCTGCCGGTACTCGGGTTTCGCCAACCTCTTGAGCTGCACGCTCACCCCGAAGTCGTGCAGCTTGACCTGCAGACGCTCGGCCACCGCACGCTGGTCGTCGGCCGTGGCATCGACGAGCAGCACCAGCTGCAGCCCTTTGGGGAGCGTGGGCCGCGCCGGCTGGGGCTGCGTCGCGCCTGAAGGCTCCAGCGCCGGCGGCAAGAGGCCGGCCATCGGGACCGCCCCGCGCACGAAGAACCTGGCGAGCTCGGTGACGTCGACGCTGGCCTCGAGCGCCTGCCGCACCAGGGCCGCATGGGGCCCGAGTCGAGCCGAGTTGAATGCCAGGTAGGTGGCGAAGAGCGCGGGACCCTCGACCGCTCGCTTGTCGATCGCGCCGAGCACCGCGTCGGCCTCTCCCAGGGTGAGCGCGCGGCTGGCCCCGCGGGCGTCCGCCACGGTCAGGCGCAGCGAGTCCACGAAGGGGCGGCCCTCCGAGCAGTCGGCATAGGCCGAAAGGCGCGCCTCGCCTGCTCCCAAGGCCCCTCCCATGAGCATCGGGCCGGCTCCGGCGAGCGTGAGCCCCGCCTTCCCTCCCGGAAGAGGCGCCGCCGCCGGGTGGGCAAGCCCCCGGAGCCAATCGGGATAGGCGAAGGCGAGCGAAGCCTGGACGTCGAGCTCGCCGGTCGCGGCGAGCCCGGAGATCCGCCCCCCATCGATGGCGCCGACCAGCGGGAGCGCCAGGGCGGCGTACGGCGACCCGAGGGAGGGATCGGCCAGGCGCGTGAGGCTTTCGACCACGTCCTGGGCGGCGATCGCGGTGCCGTCCTGGAAGCGCAAACCGGGCTTGAGGTGGAAGCGGAAGAGCCGGCCTCCCGCCTCGACCTCGGGGACCACGGCCGCCAGGTCCGGCGCCAGCGCTCCCTCCGCGTTCAACTTGAGGAGCGTGGAGTGGACCAGGCGTGCCACCGCAAGATCGGTGGGGGTCGACAGCAAGGCCGGGTCGAGGGTCTGCGGCAGCGACGGCGCGACGACGCGCAGCTCTCCGCCGAAGCGAGCCCTCGTCCCTGCATGGGCAGGCGTGGCCGACGTCGCCAGCAGCAGGAGGATGGGAAGGAGCCTCCTGATAGGAGGTGGATGCCATCTTGATGAACATGGGCCCCTCGACTCCGCTCCCACCGCTGCGCGGCGGGAGCTCCGCTCGGGATGACCGGATTCCTTGCGTTCGATGGTCAGGATGACATCCGCTCCCTTCTCATCGCTGCGCCCCCAGGACATAGACCACGGTGGAGGGAGTCGCCTCTGTCCCCCAGAGGGCGAGGACGGCTTCGTCCCGGCCGTCGCCGTCGAGGTCCCCTGCCGCGGCGGCGGCGATGTTTCCGGCCAAGAGCTCGCTCTCGTAGAGCGCTTCACCCTGTCCGCCCAACCGGCGCAACCGCACCCGATCATCGACGCGCACCAGGAGGGTCGTGACCAGCTCAGAGGCGCCGTCGCCGTCGAGGTCGCCCAGCGCTACCGCAGACCCGAAGGCCCCCTCGAGCGCAGAGGCCTTGAGCTCCGCGTCGAGCGCGACTGCCGCGCCGTCCGGCCCCACGGCGAGGAAGGCAGGTCCTCCCGGACGCGAGTTGGCGACCACGGCCACGGTGCCGAAGGGCAGGACCGCCGACCGGCCACCGAGCCGCACCTCGGGAGCGAGGAGGTTCTTCCCGGGCACGGGGAGGCCCCATAGCGTCCCGGCGATCCCCGAGCAGGCGGCAGGCTGATCCAGCACCTGGATGACCTTGAGCTCCCCCCCGTGCAGCTCGAGAGCTTCGCCGCGACCGCGAAGAAACGAGAAAGCAAGAAGCCGCGCCGTGCCGCCCTCCGCCAACTCGACGGCGAGCGTGCCTGCCGGCTCCCGCGGACCCCGCACTGCCCTGGGGATGCCCGAGAGGTCATGGCGCGCCGAGACCTGGCCGTTGGACTCGACGACGAGGAGCTGGTTCGCCGTCAGCGCTGCGACCTCGCCAAGCTTGTCACCGTCGAGGTCGGCCAGGGCGAGGGCCACCACCCGCTCCGGCAGCTTCACGAGCTGGCGCAGCGCGAAGCGATGGGCCACCTCTCCATCACTCGGAGAGGGCCCGGGAACGCGCGGCTCCGGCAGGTGCGCCAGCGCCAGGACCTGACCGTCCAGCCGCGCCCGGGAGGCGATGGGGCCGCCGCCCGCGGCTCGCAGCGGGTCCCGACCGGCCCAGAAGTTGACCCAGGTGGGGACGAGGTCGCCGGCGAAGGTCACCTCCGGACCGTCGACGCGCACCGTGATCCGGACGAGCAGGTCCGAGCCCGCTGCCCGCGCGGCGTCCTCGGCCGCCTCCACGCCACAGCGCAGCGGCAGGACCGCCTGGAAGCTGCGTTTGGTGAGCTCGGCGACCAGGGCCGTCTGGGCAGCACGGGCCAGCTCCGGCGTCTCAGGCGAGCCGACCGCGACATAGACCGTCTGCCGCTTGGCCGCCGCCTTGGCCTCTATCTGCGTGGCGAGCAGGTCTGCGGCGCGCTCCAGCGCAGTGGAGGGCGGGGCTGAAGGGAGAACGACGGCGGCGGCGAGGGCGAGGCCCAGCAGGGCGGGGATCACGGCCGCTTCCCCCCACCGTCCTCGAGGAAGAGCAGGTTCTTGTCCGCTTCCCCGGGCTTGGGCGCGAAGTCCTTGGGCACGGTCCCCTCCACGAAGAACTCCTGCCTTCCAGGAGCGCCGTCGGGGGCCCGCAGCCCCGTCTTGGGGTCGATGGCCACCACCTCCACCCCCGGGGGCATGGGGAAGTCGATGCGCGGCCGCTTCTCGAGCGCTTCGCGCATGAAGCCCATCCAGATGGGCAGGGCCGCGCGCCCGCCGGTCATCGACTGGCCCATGGACGAGTGATCGTCGAAGCCCGTCCAGACCGCAGCCACGAGGTCCGGTGTGTAGGCCGCGAACCAGGCATCGCGCCCGTCGGAGGCGGTACCGGTCTTGCCGGCGATGGGGCGCTTGAGCTGGCTCGCCGCGTGACCCGTGCCGTCGTCGTACTCGATCACGCTGCGCAGCATGGAGGTGAGCACGTAGGCCACCGCGGGCGGAATGGTCTCCTCGGGGACCGCGTGATGCTCCTCGAGGACCTTGCCTGACCTGTCGGTCACGCGAACGATGAGCAGCGGCTCGGCCCGCTTGCCCAGCGCCGCGAAGGTCGCGTAGGCGTTGGCGAGCTCGAGCGGCGAGACCTCGCCGGTGCCGAGCGCGAGGGTGAGGCTCTCCGTCAGCTGGGAGTTGATGCCCGCCTTGCGCGCGAGGTCGATCACCGCCTGCGCGCCGATGGCGTCGATGAGCCTCACCGCCACCGTATTCTTCGAGCGCGCGAGCGCCCGCCGCAGGATCATCGGTCCCTCGAACTCGTTGTCCTCGAAGTTCTTGGGCCTCCACTCCTTGCCCGTCCACGGGTCGCGGAAGAGGTCCGGCGCATCATTGACGATGGACGCCGGCGTGAACCTGCCGCTGGCCAGCGCAGCTCCATAGAGGATGGGCTTGAAGCAGGAGCCCGGCTGCCGATGGGCCTGGGTGGCGCGGTTGAAAGGGCTGGCGGAGAAATCGTAGCCGCCGGCCATGGCCACGACGTGTCGAGTCTGCGGATCGACCACCACCAAGGCGCCCTGCACCTGGGGCACGGAGGCGAGAGCGACCGGCACGGGAGGGTCGTCCACTGCCTTCCCAGCTTGCCCCGACGTGCCTGCCGGCACAGAGGCCGGCGCTGCCGGGACCTCGAGCACGCGGATGCGAACGAGCTGGCCGGCCGCGAGGACGTCGCTGGCCCTCTTCGGCGGCTGGGTCCACTTCCCGGGCGAGTACGGCCGCGCCCACTTGAGCTGCTCGAACCCGACGACGCCGCGGCGCGTGCCGAGATCGAAGGTCGCCGCGTCCTCGCTCACCGTGCTCACCGGGACGACGGCGTGCGCGCCCTTGCGCAGCTCCCTGACATCAAGGGCCGAGAGGAGCTGATCGCTCCCCGCCTTCGTCCCCGTCGCCTTGGAGAAGTCCCAGATCGCCGCCGTGGGATGCGACGGGTCGCGCGAGCCTGCCGCCTTCATCTTCTCCAGCAGCTTGGCGCGAACGGCGTCGAGCGCCTGGAGGTCGACCGAGGTCTCGAGGGCCTTGAAGCCGATCTTGTGATCGAGCTCCTCGATGCCGACCTCGAGCTGCTGGTCGGCGATCGCTTGGAGCGCGCGGTCCATCCCCAGGTCGATGCGCATCCCTCCCTCGTAGACCATCGCCTCTCCATAGCGCTCGACGAGCTGCCGCCGCACCTCCTCGGCGTAGTAGGGGCCCACCGCCTCGAAGCTGCGAAGAGCGAGCGGGACAGGCCGGGAAGCCTCCTGGTCTGCTTGAGCCTTGGTGATGAAGCCGTTCTCCACCATCTGCTTGAGCACGTAGGCTTGGCGCGCCTTCGCCCTGTCCGGGTGCTTGATGGGCGAGAGCCGCTCGGGCGACTGGGGCAGACCCGCGAGCAGGGCGATCTCCCCCAAGCCGAGCCGATCAACGGGCTTGCCGAAGAAGTGCTGCGCAGCCTCCTCGATGCCATACCGGCTGTGCCCGAAGTAGATGTGGTTCAGGTACAGGTGGAGGATGTCCTCCTTGGACAGGTTCTGCTCCAGCCGCCGGGCGAGGATGGCCTCCTTGACCTTGCGCGCCATCGAGCGCTCGGGCGAGAGGACCATGTTCTTGACGACCTGCTGGGTGATCGTCGAGGCGCCCTGGGCCATGCGCAGCTGGGTCAGGTCCTTGAGCGCCGCCCGGGCGATGCCCACGTAGTCGAGCCCCTTGTGCTGGTAGAAGGACGCATCCTCGGCAGAGATGACCGCCTGCTTGAGAAGCGTGGGGATCCGCTCTTTGGGGACGACCGTGCGTCTCTCGTGGGCGAACTCCGCGACCTGGGCTCCGTCGCGATCGTAGACCCGCGTGGTCTCTGGAGGGTGGTAGTCCTCGAGCTTCTCGAACGAGGGCAGCTCGCGCCCGTAGTACGCGAAGAGCCCCACCACGCCGCCCGTGCCAAGGACGGCCACGAGCAGGCCAACAGCGAGCAGCTTGAGCGCCAGCCTCAACGCCGATCCCTTGCGGGCCTGGCGTGATTCATCCGGCGGGGGATTGACCTGCTGCTCGCTCATGCGTGTCTCTTGCCCTTGCCGACCGGAGGGACGGGCCTTCGATGTTGGAACGTCGGGAAGGCGGAATCGTATCCGGGCCTCGAGGCCCTAGGAAGCATCCCCTCAGTCGCGCTCGCCGGCTGAAGCGGAGAAACCGGCGAGCGGCTCTCGCGCCTCTTCGCGCAGGTCCCACCCGCTCGGCTCGTCGCCCGGCCCCTTGGCGCTCTCCTGAAGGAGCCAGCTGCGCTCCGAGACACTCGCAGTGGCGTACTCCTCGGAAGCGGCTTCCCAGTCCGCGCCGACCGAGCCGGCGTCGGGGCGGCCACTCTCCACCGACGGCCCGGACCAGCCGAGCATCTCGGCGGCGCGGGCGAAGTTGGCGGCGGCGCCGGGATGGTCAGGCTCGAGCTCCAGCGCCTTCCCATAGGCCCGCTGCGCCTCGTCGACTCGCCCGAGCGCCTCGTAGGCTGCGCCGAGATTGTTGACCACGTAGGCCAGGTGCGGCGCGAGCTGCCGGGCTCGCTCGAGGGCGGGCACCGCCTGCTCCGGCCGTCCGGCGAGCAGCCGTGCGTATCCCAGGTTGTTCCAAGCCCAGCTGCGACGAGGGTCGAGGCGAACTGCACGCTCGAAGGCCCCGATGGCCTCGGGGACTGCGCCTCGCTGCAGATCGGCGCGTCCCTTCAGGTGCCAGCCCTCGGCGCAACGGGGATCGCGCTCCACGGCCTGCATGGCGACGATGGCCGCAGCGGCTGCCTCGGTCGGCTTCTCCAGGTGCAGGCGGGCCAAGCGCAGGAGCGGATCAGGGTCGTTGGGTGCCTGCCGTGCGAGATTCTGCAGCGCGAAGACGACCAGGGGGCGATCCTGTCGCTTGCCCGCAAGCCGGGCGACCGACTCCAGCGACTGGCGGTCCGGCCGGTCGAATGCCGCGCGACGCGCCTCGGCCAGCGCTCCCGAGGTGTCCCCTGCCCGCTCCAGCTCCCGCGACCGCGCGAGGTGGTCGATGCGCCGCGCGTCCTCGTGCGCGAGACCGGTCGCTGGAATCGATTCGCCAGCGACCACCTGCGGCTCGACGGCCAGGTTGGCGGGCCCCGTCCCCGGCCCTGGCTCTGCCGGTGCCGCCGCGCTCCTGGCGCACCCCAGACACAGCCCCAAGCTCCACAGCACCGAGAGGATAGTGCACCTCATGACCGCCTCCTTCGCATCCCTCGAGGAGGCAGTGATGCGCCGGGTGTGCCACGCGCCAACCTGCCGCGATCACGGCACATATCTCGACAAGGTGCGGGCTGGCGGCCTCGCCGGCGCGGACCCCGGGACACGGTTGCGGGAACCGGTCAGAACTCCAGGCTCGGCAATGACGGCAGGGGAACGACACCAGACCCGAGCTTCATGCCGTTGCCCTCGAAGACCGTCTCCGTATCGACGATGACCTGCAGCGGCAGCGGGCTCTCGGCGCTGCTATCGACAGCCAGGGTCACGCCCGCTTGCACGTGGGCGCCTATCGAGTTGTTGGCGATGAGGGTTCGCCGAACCGAGCCGGTCGCGTGATCGAAGACGACCCCGATACCCTCGCTGCCCTCCACCTCGCTCTCCAGCAACGTCAGCGAACCCGAGGCGAAGGCGAAGGCCCCATGGCCGAAGTCCTCCCGTCCCGCAATCCGCGCCGTGCTCCTGACGCTGCTCCGCTCGAGCACCGCCGCGCTTCCCTCGTCGGCGACGCACACCCCGCCCCCCAGGGCCTCGAGCAGCGCGCAGTCCGAGGCCTCGAAGCGCGCGCCATCGAGGATGAAGGCCGCGACCCCCTCGTACGGAGTCGGGAGCCCGCTGCGGACCACCGAGCTCGCGGCACGGACCAGGGTGCCGGCGCCGGACGCCACGAGCCCGTCGCCTTGGACCCGGAAGGCCGAGACGGATTCGAGCACCACCTGCGCCCCGGCGACGACGGCGAGCCCGAAAGCCGGCACCTCTGCGTCATCCACGATGTCGTGAATCACGACGTCCGACAGGGTCCCACGGGTCCCCTCGCCGACGAAGACCAGCCCCTGCTGGCGGCCCAAGGCCACGGCGAGGCGCGATGCCGAGAGCGTCCCCGCTTCGTTGACGTCCACTCCCCAGCCGCCCGACGCGCCCTGATTGCCCAGGATGAGGGTGCCTTCAACCGTTGCGGTGGAGCCGTAGACCATCAGCGACCTGCTCCTCGCCCCGACCAACGAGGAGCCCTTCAGCCAGAGCGAGCCGCCATCCTGGACATTGATTCCCACCGCGGTCTCGGTCGCAGCGAGGTCAGGCCCCTGGAACATGAGCAGGCTCTCGCTCACCGTGGCCCCGCTGCCGGCCCCAACCACGGAGAGGCCCGAGGTCATCGTTCCGACCGTCGCCGCCCGGACGACCTCGACAGCGCCTCCCTGCTTGACGTCCAGCAGCCGGAGGTCGGCGGCAAAGCTGCCTCCGGCACGGGTCGCCAGGAGGGCATCTTCCAGGTGGAGCAGGCTGCCCGCTCCCGAGACCGCAGCGCCGGTGCGGTGGTTGTCGACCAGAGCGCCACCCGAGAAGCGCACCGCGCTGCCATCGAAGACCTGGATGCCGATGCCGCTGTTCGGGTCCTCGCCTGGGGCCGTCCTCTGGATGATCGAATGGGAGATCTCGAGCTCTCCGAAGTCGTGCGCGTACGCCCCTATCCCCGCGTTCGAGTCGATGACGCACTCTTCCACCTTCACCGTCGCCGCCTGGGCGGTGACGCCGATCCCCAGGGTGCCGACCATCCCGGTCCGCCCGATGAACGAGCGCCGGATCATGCCCGTGGAGCCGCCCGCCGCCACGAACCCCCAGCCGACGTTCCCGGCAATCGCCACTCGCTCGAGCTCGACCGAGCTGTTCGACTCTGCCTGCACGCCTTGCCCGTCGCCCACCGTTCCGCCGCGGTTCGCGCGGATGGCCGAGTCCACCATCCGCAGGGTGCCATCGCTGACCATGACGCCCGCCTCGGTGTTCTCCCAGACCAGGCATCGGTCCAGCACCAAGGTCGCCCCCTCGTTGGCGGCGACACCCAGGAGCTTGTGACCGCGAATCTGCAGCCCGCTCACCTCGACACGGACCGCCCCCCTGACGAGCAGGCCGGGGGCGCGCTCTGCCGTTCCCTCCAGCAGCACCTGAGCGGGACAGCGCCCCACCAGCCTTATCGCCTTGGAGACCGCGAGCGACTCGGAGTAGCGCCCGGCCTCGACGACAATGAGGTCGCCCGCCGAAGCGGCGCGGAGCGCCGCGCCGATGCTTCGGTGATGGGTCGCGTCCTCCTGCCCGGGTTCGAGGCTGGCATTGACGAAGTGGTCGGCGTCCGCCGGCAGGGGCGCGGAGCAGTCGCCGATCGCCTGGCAGGTATCCCGTCCGATCACCTCCATGGTCGCACCGGTGCATGGTGCGGCAGGGAGCAACGGCGAGCAGCCCCAGCCGTCAGTCGCGGGGACGAACCCGGCGGGGCAGCCCCTCCATCCGACGGGCTGGCACTGGCGCTGGCCGAGCACCGGCATGGTCGCCGCCGGGCAGGTGACCTCAGGGCGAATCTCGCGGCAGCCCCAGCCCGAGGGATCGGCCTCGAAGCCGTCGACACACTCGCGGGGGCCCACCGGCACGCAGCTGCGATCGGTCCGCCTGCGCAGCCCCGGACCGCAGGAGGCGGCCGCGTCCCCCGCTGCGCCACCATCCGCCTCTGCTGGCAAGGCATCCGGTGATGTCGGCTCGCCCGCTCCGCAGCCGACCGCCAGCGTGAGGGCCGACATCAGCGTGGCGATGGCCGCGGTGGCCTGGCCGGAGTTCATGGTGCTGGGTCCTCCAAGGGCACATCTGGCCTGCCCGATTCGCTCACGCTCGAGCGCTTCGAGCTGCGGGATGCCCTGGCGGCGTGGGCCGGGGAGATGGAGTCAGACGCTGGTCGAAGGTGGCCTTGAGCCTCCGGGGCGTCGTCGAGGAAGGCCGAAGGCTACACCTCGCCTGTCGCGGCGCTCAAGCAAGGGCCGGAGTGCGCCGCGTGCGAGGGAGGGGGGCTCAGTCATCCGGGTAGACAGGATCGGCGGCGCAGCCCGGCGACGGCTCGAACATCTCCTGCTGCGGCCGGGCCCGCCGCGGATCGTCCTGCCCGCCTCGGTCATCTTCCGCAGCGCCTAGCCCTTCTTGGTGTCGAGCTTGTCCTGCAGGTAGCCGAGATAGAACTCGAGGTCGATCAGGATCCTGGCCCCCTGGTCGAGCTCCTCGGTCGTGAGCCCGAGCTTCGCCTCCACCGCAAGCGTCAGCAGCCCGCTCTGGATGTCGGCAAAGCGCTTCACCATGTTGCGGGCCAGGCCCAGCTCGGACTTGAAGCTGCGCGGCTCGGCGTCCTTCGACGGCTCGTCGCCCGGCTGTGTGGTCGCCCACTTCTTCCCCAGCTTCTCCGCGAGCTGCCTGATCGTCCAGCGGTTCTTCTCGGCCTCGTCCAGCCACTCTCTCTGCTTCTCGGTCTCCAGCCCGAAGATCTGCTCGTAGTGGCTGGGCAGGAGGTGCGGCCAGGCGTTGAGGCTCTCGAAGGTCTTGGAGAGCAGGAAGAGCTCGACCGACAAGTCGAGGGTATCGCGCCCCCAGCCGGCCTCCTTCATGCCGGGCTGTCGTACCAGCTTGTTGA
>JACRCT010000466.1 GCA_016218885.1 Deltaproteobacteria bacterium
CGAGCCGGCCGAGGAGGCCGGGGCCTACCGGCGCATGGCGCGCCCCCTCTTCCTCACGCTCTGGACCTTCAAGCCCCACGCAAACCGCTGGACGCTCATCCGCATGCGGCTCGAGCCCAAGCAGGTGGTGGCCAGGCGCGATGCTCAGCGGCCGACCGCCGCCGATTTCGCCCAGCGCGTGATGGAGCTCAAGGAGAAGACGCGCGGCAAGCCCTTCACCATCGTGGTGGAGCGCCCGTTCGTCATCATCGGCGACGAGCCGCCCAAGACGGTGCGCGAGCGCGGCGGCGGGACAGTGCGCTGGACGACGTCCCGCCTGCGCAAGGATTTCTTCGACAAGGACCCTGACGAGATCATCGACGTGTGGGCCTTCAAGGACGAGAGGAGCTACCGCCAGCACGCCTGGGAGTACTTCCGCGATCGGCCCGACACCCCCTACGGCTACTACTCGGCGGCCAACCACGCGCTGATCATGAACGTCGGGCCGGGCTACGGGACGCTGGTGCACGAGATCGTGCATCCCTACATGCGCGCCAATTTCCCGGAGTGCCCGCCCTGGCTCAACGAGGGTCTCGCCTCGCTCTACGAGCGGCCCTCGGAGGCCGATGGCCACCTCATCGGGCTCATCAATTGGCGCCTGCCCGCGCTGCAGCGTGCCATCCAGGCTCAGGCGCTCCCCTCGTTCCAGGAGCTGATGGCGATGAGCGAGGACAAGTTCTATGGCGACGACGTCGACCACTACGCCCAGTCGCGCTACCTCTGCCTCTACCTGCAGGAGAAGGGGCTGTTGCGCGACTACGTCGCCCAGTTCCTGAGGGATCGCAGAAGCGACCCCACCGGCTACCGGACGTTGGCGAAGGTGCTCGGCGGCTCGGAGATGGAGAGCTTCCAGCGGCGCTGGGAAAGGTACGTGGCGGGCCTGGACAGGTCGGGGGCCAGGGCGCCCAAGCCGGAGTAGGCGGCCACGACCTCGATACGTCGCGCCGGGCCAGGGTCTTCCCGGTGCCACCGCGGGAAAACGTTTTCCCACGGCGCATCGGCAAGAGTCGGCCACCGCGGGCAAACGTTTTCCCACGGTGCATCGGCAAGAGTCGGCCACCGCGGGCAAACGTTTTCCCACGGTGCATCGACCAAGAGCCGGCCACCGCAGGCAAACGTTTCTCCACGGTGGCACCGGGAGGAGTCGGCCACCCGCGGCATTGGCCTCCTGGGCATGCGCAGGATTGGCGGGCTTCTCGCTGCGGGCCTAGGGCGCACCTGCACGGCAACGATTGGCAGGGGCTGGAGCTTCTGTGCCGAGAGCGCTCCGGCCTCCTGTGGCGGCGGTGAGCCGGCCGGCGGGGCTTTCCGGAGTGCCCGGCCATCATCCCTGCCATGCTCATGCCGCTGAGTCGTGACTTCGAGCAAGAGCCATGGCTTTGCCTGGAGCCTGCGGGCTGAAGCCGACGAAGGGACTACCTCGCCGGCTGGATCTCGATCCGGCTGACGTAGGTCCCCGGTCGATGGCCGACCGACTCGAATCCCCGCCCGACAGAGGTGGCGGCAAGCGAGAAATCGACGATGGCCCGCAGGCCGGGGGATGAAGACCTCGCATCCTCTGGCTGGAAGAACTCGATCGCGTTCTCCGGCAAGCCCCAACCCGCCGTGGGAGAGGCGAGCAAGCTGGCCTGCGCCGCCCATCCGTCGACGGACACGTGGCATTGGGGCTTCCCGCCCGCCAGGAGCGTCATCCGGAGCGGGTCGCCGACGCCGAGCTTCCCCTTTCCCAGCTCGTGGAAAGGGCCCTTCTCGGCGTCCGACGCCTGGGCGACGCGGAATAGGCCGTCAGGCTCCAGCCAGGCAAGCCGCAGAGGAGGACCACTCGGATACCCCCTCGGCTTGATCTCGAAGGACTGCTCTCCGCAGGCAGAGAAGGAGAGCGAGAGCGACTCATGGGCGGTGGCGCCCAGAACTAGGAAGCTGTTGAGGTGGGACCACAGGCTGTCGTCGAGTTGCGTCCATGTGCGAAGCGTGGTCGCGTCGCTCCGAGTGCTCACGTCGAGGATCGAACGTCCATATGCCGCACGATAGCTGGCCATCGTCCGCCCACTGGTTTGTGACCACGCCTCAAAGACCCGCGCGGGCGCTGGTTCCAAAGCCCAGAACCGGTCGCGACTCACGCTCGCGAACGTGAGCATCGGCTCCACGCGGAGCTGGATCTCGCCGCACGGCAGCTCGACCGTGCCTCCCTCGAGGTCGAGCACACCGGTTGGCAGCGCCACGGCGTTCCCTGCCACGTGCGGGAGCGGCGGCCCTGCCAGCTCGGGAAGGGACCCCCCAGCGGGCCTGGTGTCTGCGTCCGCAGCCCGTTGAGCCCAGGCGACGCCGAAGCCCAATCCCGCGGCGGGGAGGGTCAGCGAGGCCGCGAGTCCGGCGAGCCTTGGGCGAGAGACGCTCCCGCGCAGCAGAAACATCCCGCCGGCGAACGGCAGGGCGGGCAGGCCTGGGCCCATCCACAAACCGCCCATGCTGATAGGGAACACGGCGCGCAGAGCGACCGCGAGCACGAGCCAGAAGGCGAACGAGAAGCACCCCACGGCCCACAGCGCACGGTCGCGCCGGGTCAGGGTGGCGAGGATTCCCAGGAGGCTTGCAGTGCCCAAGACCACGGGCGCGATGAGCGTCGAGCAGATCCGCGGGTTCGTCGCCCCGAAACCGCGCGGGGCGAGCCAGAGCTGGGCCACGGCAGCAGCGAGCTGTCCGCCAAGCGCCAGGAGCCAGTACACGCGCCACGCGGGATGGAGTCTGCGCACGGTTACCGACCAAGGGCCTCATTCTGAGGAAAGAGGAGGTGTGGATACTACCTGGGTTGGAGACGGCTTGAGCTGCCTCCCGGAGGCGAATAGGTTCTTCAGGACCTCAAGGAGGCTGCAATGCTCGAACGCGTCGGGATCTCGCTCGAAGACACGCTGCTCGAGCAGTTCGACGAGCTGATCAAGCGCAAGGGCTACGCCAACCGCTCCGAGGCGATCCGCGACCTCATCCGCGACCAGCTCGTTCAGGAGGAGTGGAAGGAGCCCAAGCACTCCGGCAAGGAGCAGGTGGCGGTGGTCACGCTGGTCTACGACCACGACTCGACGACCCTGGGGCACAAGCTCACGCACATCCAGCATGAGCACCATCGCGCCGTGGTCTCCGCGCTCCACGTGCACCTCGACGCTCACAACTGCCTCGAGGTGCTCATCCTGCGCGGGACGGCCGAGGAGCTCCTCACCATGGGCGAGGGGCTGGTGAGCACCAAGGGCGTCAAATATGGAAAGGTCGTCCCGGCGACGACGGGAAGAACCCTCGATTGAGGCTTGCCCGGAGCTCCCCTTGCCGGCCAGCCACGAGAGCTCGAAGGCCTGGTTGCGGGATGGGCGAGCAGGGGGCGCCGAGGCCGTGGCTCGATCTTCTCCAGGGCGAAACTGAGCTCGGCGAGGAGGCGCCGCTCGGCCAGAACCTCGCGCCATGACAGGCCTTTGCTATGCTCGGGCGCAAGCTCTTAGGGAGGTGCGTGTGGACGACAAGCGGCAACACACCCGCGTGAAGGACCCGACGGTCGTGGTGAAGATCGCCACCGTCGACAAGTTCCGCAGCTATTACCTCTCGGATCTCTCTGCCGGTGGCGTCTTCATTCGCTCGGAGAAGCTCCTGGCGATGAACACCGAGATGGACGTCAAGCTCATCGCCCCCGGGCTCACCGAGCCTCTGCTCCTGCACGGCCGGATCGTGCGGCTCGAAACCGACGAGGCGGCTCGCAAGGCCAACCGCGTAGGGATGGGGGTCAAGTTCGAGAACCTCGCTCCCGCCTCCGCCGAGCGTCTCGCCTCCCTGGTGGTCGAGCACAGCCAGGCCAAAGCCGATGCCGAGGCTGCGGCAGCGGCGTTGGCCGCCCTCGCCGGCCCGCCGGCTTCGACGAACGCGGGCACCCCCGCGGC
>JACRCT010000467.1 GCA_016218885.1 Deltaproteobacteria bacterium
ATCGAAGGCCTGGAAGCGCTCCTTCGCTGAGGTGGCCACGATGCCCGGGCCAGGGAGGTGGCGGAAGGTGCAGTGGGTGATCTTTCCCAGGCCCTTGGCGTCTCGATAGGTGATCGCTCCCTGGTCCTCGTGGCCGGCGAATTCGATGACGGCGAAGGCGAGCTCGGGTGCGCGAGAGCCACCCCAGAAGCTCAAGCCACGAAAGGGCGTCGACTTCTGGTCTTCCCCGTAGCGAGTGAAGGTGACCGGCTTCTCCGCGGTGCCGAGAACCTTGAGCCCGGCCCCCGTCTGCGTGTAGCCAAAGGTCAGGGCGGCGTCGTCGGAGAACTGCAGGGTGACCCCGGCCTCAATCGTCAGGACCGCGCTCTTGCCCTCCGGCGGGTCGACCTGCATCTCCTCGAAGATGCGGTACGGCACTCCCTGCGCCGTGAGCTTGATGTCCTGATTGGCCTGCCCATGGAGCAAGATGATGGCCTTCTCAGGGAAGGCGTTGCCGGCTCCCAGCGAGTGCGCGGCCTGCACCGTCATCCGCACCAGCTCGTCAGGGTCCCCGCCCGCCTCCTTGAGGTCGAGACCGGCGATGGCCTTGAGCGGCTTGGGGGAGTTGAGCTCCAGGGCCCGCTTCTTGGCGCCCTTGATGACCACCCCGGTGAGCGAAGCATCGCTGGTATCGAGGGTGAGCGCGGCGAGGTCGTCGGTGCCCGCGTTCTCGATGACGAGGTTGTCCAGGCTGGAACCGCCCGCGTCCGTCCAGAGCTTGACCCCCGCCCAGGAGCCGGCGGCGCTGCGCGCGCCGATCATGCGCACCGGCTTCTCCTTGGTGCCCTTCACCACCAGCCGTCCGGGCTTGGAGTAGCCCGCTCCGAGCCGAGTGTTGTCGGCGAAGCGCAGCTCGACTCCGGGCTCGATGGTCAGGGTGTAGCCGTCGATTCCGAAGTCGCTGCCGATCTTGTAGGGGCTGCACTTCTCGGTGAGGGTGTAGTCCGCCTCGATGGGCTGGGACAGGTCGCTGTTGCAGCCCTCGGGGGTCTTGGCTCCGGGGTCGGCGGAGCCGGGCTGCTTTCCACCAGGCTGCGGACCGGTCTGGGTGACCGCGGTCTGGGTCCCGCCACCGGCTTGGGCCCCACTCTGGGCATCGCCGTCCTTCTTCTTGCTGCATCCCGTCAGCGAGAGCACCACCACCGCCAGCGCTGCCAACCTCCGCTTGGTGATCATCGAGTCTCCTCGAAGGGACCGAGCCTCGCCGTCCCTTGAATGTCCGAACATCGTGCGAAAGCGGGCGCAGCATAGGGCACGGCCCCCGAGGAGGCCACACGCTCGGACCCAGGAGGGCGGCCCGGCTCTCAGGCCTGGCCAGCCGGCCGTGCGGGCGCCCGGCCGCCAGGAATGGAGCGAGTCTCGAGGAAGGCGCAGGGCCTCGCCGATACCGTGCGCGCCTGCGCCGCGCGACTGGGTCGCCTATAATCGCGCGGCTCTCCTCGCCCTCGAGGTTCTTCATGGCAGTGCTCACCGCTTCCTTCTTCGCGCTCCTCCTTGCGGCCGCGCCCGCCAAGGCCCCCAATCTCGCAGGCACCTGGCGGGGAGGGGGCTTCGAGATCGTGCTCAAAGCCGACGGCTCGGGGACGATCAAGGACTCGGAGTACTCCCCGGCCGAGCCGCTCAAGTGGAAGGCGTCGGCCAACGCGCTGACCATCACCGAGGAAGATGAGCCGGTCGCCTACTCCTTCAAGCAGGACGGGGACAGGCTCCACCTATCGGGCGGCGACCTCGACGAGCCGGTCGACCTGGTGCGCGGCGCGGCCTCGGCCAAGGCGAGCTCGAAGGTCGACCCCCAGGCCGCTCCTGGCAGCGCGGCCAAGCACGTGGGGCCGGGCAGCTGCGACGGCGCATGCCGGCACTACCTCAAGTGCGCCGGCCAGCCTGCGCTGCAGGCCCAGTGCGTCCTGGCCTGCTACTCCGAGGGCTACGGCGCGGACTTCATGGGCTGGTTCCAGTCCCTGGACTGTGTAGCAGCCATCACCGTCATCGCCATGCTCGAGGCCCAGTCGCGCGGTCTGCAAGGCGGCGGGGGTGGCGGAGCGTCCCAAAGCAAGGAGTGCGAGGGCTGCCGCTGGGACGGCTCCAGCTGCGCCTGGTACTCCCAGGGCAACTGGGGCTCCAACGTCGCCTATTCGGGCGCGGTCATCACCTGCAACAGCTCCTGCTGCGGGCGATGAGGCGCAGCTCGCGAGGGGCGGGGCCCACACTTCTGGCGGTGGCGGCTCGGAGACGCTCTGTCGCGAAGTGAGCACATTCCTGCCCGGCCCCAGGGGGGTTCTGCCCTTTCTTGGACAGTCGGGGTAGGTTCTAGGCCCATTGGACGTCGCGGGCGGGGGTGCTGGCGGCGTTGAGGACGCAAGCCCGCCTTCCCACGAGGAAGTCTCTGAGGCAGCCCTGGTGCCGGACATCGATCAGCACCGGCCGCTGACCGCGGCCGAGGACGATGCGGGCTGGCGGCTGCGGCTGCTCGCCGACGCCGGGGTCCTGCTCTCCAACTCGCTGGAGTGGAAGTCGACTGTGGCCGGAGTTGCCCGCCTGGCGCTCGGCCGCTTCGCTGACTGGACCATCGTCGATCACCTCGATGACGGTGGACGGGTCAGGCGCCTGGCGGTGCAGCACGCCGACACGACTCTCGCGCCCGTAGCCGCCGAGTACGCCCGCTACGCTCCCGACGCCTCCCGTCCCTCGGGGGTCTGGCTCGCGTTGCGCACCGGACGCTCCCAGCTGGTGGCGCGGGTGCCTGCGCCGCTGCTCGACGAGGCGGCCAAAAACCAGCGGCCCGTGGCGCTCGCCCGGGAGCTTGGCCATTCGTCCTTCATCGTCGCTCCGCTCACTGCCCGCGAGCGCATCCTG
>JACRCT010000468.1 GCA_016218885.1 Deltaproteobacteria bacterium
CAGCAGCAGCGAAGGCGTGCCCACCAACGCCCGGGCGATGGCCACGCGCTGGCGCTGGCCGCCCGAGAGCTCGTTGGGCCGGTGGTGCATGCGGTTCTTCAGGCCCACCGTGGCGAGCGCCTCCTCGGCCATCTTGCGCCGCTCGCGGCGGGAGACGCCGCGGTAGATC
The DNA here is from genome assembly GCA_016218885.1 of Deltaproteobacteria bacterium. Classification (GTDB taxonomy): domain Bacteria; phylum Myxococcota; class Myxococcia; order Myxococcales; family UBA5297; genus JACRCT01. The sequence goes on from JACRCT010000468.1 coordinate 170, forward strand.
AGCGGCAGCTCCACGTTCGCCAGCGCGGTGGAGCGCGAGAGCAGCTGGAAGGTCTGGAAGACGAAGCCGATCTCCTTGTTGCGCAGGTCGGCGAGCGCGTTGTCCGAGAGCCCGCGCACGTCCACGCCGTTGAGCCGGTACAGGCCCGAGCTCGGGGTGTCCAGGCAGCCAAGGATGTTCATCAGGGTGGACTTGCCCGAGCCCGACTGGCCCACCAGCCCCACCCATTCACCCCTGCGCACCGCGAAGGACACTCCGTCCAGCGCGTGGACCTCCTCCTCGCCCACCTTGTAGACCTTGCGAACCTCGGCGACCTCGATGAGCGGCGCTTCGGCAGGACCACGGGAATCCTGCCCACAGCCCTGCTCGTCCAGCCCCCCTGGAGGAGAGGTTTGCGGACAGGACGCCCGTGCTCCCAGGAGATCGTCGGTCACGACTTCTTCCCCTTGTCGCCCTCCTCCTTCTTCTCGGGGACGATCGGGGTGCCGTCCTTGAGCTCCTTGGACACGGCCTTGTAGGGCCCCTCGACGATCGTGTCGCCGTCCTTGAGGCCATGGACAATCTCCACCTCGGTGTCGCTGGCCAGGCCCGTCTCCACGCGGCGGGCGCGGGCCTGGCCGTCCTCGAGCACGAAGACCACCTTCTGCAGCGGATCGCGCGCCCGCTTCTTTCCCGGGTTGATGACCGGCACCTGGCCCTCGACCAGCGCGCCGGCACCGGCCGTGGCGCTGCCCGTCAGCTCCTTCTCGGTGCGGGCGGCCACCGCCTGGATGGGGACCACCAGGACGTTCTCGTGCGTCTCGGTGGAGATGGAGACCTCGGCGCTCATCCCCGGCAGGCCGCCGGGCATCGGGGCGGTGAGCGCCAGGCGCACCGGGAAGGTGGTCACCTCGGCCTCGGTGCCCGGGTTCTTGATGAGCGCGTTCTTGGCGATCTACACCACCGTCGCCGGCCACTTCCGGTCCGGGAAGGCGTCGACCTCGACCTCGGACTTGTCTCCCTCGTGGAGGTAGACCACCTCGTGCTCGCCCACCTCCACCTTCACCTCCATGGCGTTGAGAGTGGAGATGACGAGGATGACGTCCTCGGTGAAGTCCGAGCCGCGCACCCGCTCGCCGACCTTCTTGGGCGCGCTGGTGACCACCCCGTCCAGCGGAGCGTAGAGGGTGGTCATGGAGAGCATGTGGCTCGCCTCGGCCAGCGCCGCCGACGACTGGGCGATGCGCTCCTTGACGGCCTGCTGGCGGGCCTGTTGGGCGGCGACCTCCGACTCGGCCCGATCGAGCTCGGCCTGGCTCGCGCTGGAGGTGCCGACCAGCTTCTTGATCCGGTCGCGCTCGAGCTTGATGCGGTCGAGCTCCACATTGGCGAGGGCGAGCTCGGCCCCGAGGCTGGCCTTGGCGGCCTCGGCCTGCTTGACCTGCGCCGAGTAGCGCCGCGCGTCGATCTTCGCCAGGAGCTGGCCCTTGGTGACCGGGTCCCCCTCCCTGACCGTCAGCTCCAACAGGTCGCCCGAGAGGTTGGAGGAGACCTTCACTTGCGTGGCCGGGTCGAGCTTGCCCGCGCCGGCGACGAGGCGAGTGATGGGCCCGCGCTTGATGCTGCTCATCTGCACCTCGACCGGCTTCTCCTTCTGCGGCCTTAGCGAGAGGGCGACGATGCCCCCCACGGCGAGCAGGAACAGCGCGGCGACGATGCGCTTGAACCAGGACATGGCTTCCTTCAGGGTGCGCCGCCAGCGGCGCGGTGGAGCTCGGCACGGGCGACGAGCGCGTCGATGCGTGCGTTGACGAGCGTGAGCTTGGTTTGAGTGAGCTTGAGAGCGGCGTCGCGAACCTCGAGCTGGGTGGCGGCCCCGGCCTCCAGGCGCTGCTGCGCCAGGCGCACCCCTTCCTCGGCGGCACGCAGGTTGTCTCCGGCAAGAGCCACCGTCCGCGCCAGGGCGAGGACGCTGGTGCGAGCACGGACGAGCTCGCCCTCGACCTGGACGGCGAGCTACTCGGCCTGCACCTGGACGCTGCGACGGGCGATGCTCGCCTGCTGCTGGTGGGCGATCGTCTGCCGGCCATTGAAGAGGTTGTACTGGACGCTCAGCTGCGCGGTGGCGACGAACTGGCGGGCAGGGTTTCCCCACACACCCTCGTTGCCCGCGAAGTTGGGCCCTGCCCGGTCGTAGGAGAGCAAGCCGGTGACGGTGGGCCACCATTCGGCGGAGGCGATCTTCTCGTCCAGCTGGGCCTGCTCGAGCAGGGCTTGGGCGCGGGCGAAGGTCGGGCGGGAGGCGCGGGCCTTCTCCAGCAACGCCTCGGCAGTGGGGGGCTCCTGCAGCGCCGCCTCGTCGCGGTCCACGTCCGCGGGCGGGGCCAGCTCCCGGACTGCCTCGGGCCGCAGCCCCAGCGCCCCTGCCAGCTCCGCCCGGGTCTGGACAGCGCGGGCACGCTGGGTCTCGAGGCCCATCCGGTCGTTGCCCAGGTTCACCCGCGCGGCGATGACGTCGCTCTTGGCCAGACGCCCGGCCTCGAAGAGGGCCTCGGAGCGGGCCAGCAGATCCTCGCTGCGCTGGACCGTCTCCGCGAGCACCGCCGCGCTCCGGTCGGCCTTGACGACCTCGTAGAAGCGGCGCGTGACGTCGAAGGAGATCGTGAGGACGGCCTCGTCCACTTGCCTCTGGGCTGCCTGCTCGGCGAGCTTCGAGCGCTCGATGAGCCGCGGGCCGCGCAGCCCGTCGAAGATAGGCTGCACGAGCCGCAGCCCCAGTGAGAAGTTGCTGATGCCCTTGCCCTCGATCTGCACCGCCTGCTGCTCGAAGCTGAGCGAGGGGGCCCCGGTCGCGGGATCGGCTCCCAGGACCGGAGCGGTCGTCACCAGCTCCTGCGGCCCGTAGTAGCTGCGGCCGAAGGAGGAGGACAGGTCGAGCCGGGGCAGGATGTTGGCGTAGCTGGCGTAGGTGTCGACGCCCGCGCTCTCGGCGTGGAGGCGGGTCTGCAGCAGCTCGGCGTTCTGGCTCGCGGCGAGGGAGAGCGCGTCGTCGAGCGTGAGCGGAGCCGCGGCGGCGGCCGCAGGCCCTGCGCCACCGCCGGCCAGGGCCGCCGCAAGCAGGAGGATATTTCCCAGATTCGTTCGCTTCACTTGGATCAGCTCGAGCCCGCGCCGCCGAGGGTCGGCAGCGCGAAGCGAAAGACCAGCACGAAGGACGCCCAGAGCACCGTGACCACCACCGCGGAGCGCAGGCGCGAGACCTGGGCGAGGTGGGCCATCCCCAGCACGACCAGCGCCACCGACCAGAGCGCGAAGAGCTCCACCGAGCCCAGCAGCGCGAGCTTGGGCAGAGGCAACCCTTCCGGAGCCAGCGCCGCCAGGCTCGAGGGCAGCAGCTGCGAGGCCTCGCCGACGCGGATCGCGCTCCGGGTCAGGAGGGCGGGGACGGACAACAGCTCGTGCAGGGCGCTGGGGAGCATCGCGTGGGCGAGGACCGCGAAGGTGCCGACGAAGCCGGGCGCGCCGCCCGCGACCTTGAACCCCAACCACAGGCAGAGGGCCGCGAGCAGCACCGACGTCGTGGGCCACAGGAGCGCGGAGGCGAATTCGCCGACGATGGCGACCTTGCAGACGGTGGCGATCTTCTCCTCGCGCTCGTGCGGGGTCAGCTTCGCGGTCTCCTCGGGGGTCTTCTCGAGCGCGGTCTCGGCCAGGCGCACGTAGTCGGCGCGCGTCACCGTGAGCGCGGCAAAGCCTAGCATCACCATCGTGCAGAGCAGCAGTGGCCAGAAGAACCGTCGCTCATCGGCCGCCTGGGCCAGAGCGCGGCCTGGAGCCCAGAAGGTCAGCAGAGCGGTCTTCAGTCCAGACATGGTCGAGGGCTCCCAATGACGCCTCTTCTACGGACGGGGGGCGAGACCATTTCCGGACAAGCCCTCACCAGACCTCTTCCTCTTCGCGAGCGAGCAGCGCCAGCGAACGCTCCTGCGCTTTGGCGAAGGCTCGCTGGAGGGCTCGCTCGTCCGCGTTGAGCGGCCTGCGCAGGGAGGCCCGACGCTCGGCTTCGGCCGCCTCCTCGATTTGAGGGTCGCCGCTCTGAATCTCGCTCATGGCTTCGGGCGGAGGGACCGCTAAGGCGTCAGCAGCGTCCCCTCGACGTTGTCGCTGGCGCCCTCGGCGCCCTGGAACTTGAGGGTCATCACCCGGGCGACGCGGACGGTGGTGCCCGGCCGCACGCGGGCCTCCTCGCCCTTGGGGATGCTCTTGCCGTCCACTTCGGTCAAGGCATCGGAGACCGAGCGCAGGACCAGCCCCTCGGTCCGGCGGCGCAGCTCGAAGTGCCAGCGGCTGATCTGCTTGGCCTGCATCTTGTCGGGCAGGCTCAGGACGATGTCGTTGGCGGCCTGGCCGTCGTGCTCGATGAGGCGGCCGAAGGTGACGATGTCCTGGTCGGGGAGCGCCAGCTCCTCGCCCGTCTCCTCGATGCGAAAACTGGCGGGAAAGACGCTGCGATCGCGCCAGTCCATGATCATCAGCTCGACCGGCCGAGGAATGCCCTTGAGCGTCGCCGGCGGCTGGCTCTTGCAGGAGATGCGGCGCGTCGGATGGCTGATCTCGCGGAAGGCCTCGCGGGTCAGGCGAATCTCCCCGGGCTCGGCGGTGGAGGTCACCCGCGAGGCGAGGTTGACCGAGTCGCCCGAGACCATCGTCCCGTCGGTGAGCACCGGACCGAAGTGGATGCCGATGCGCACGTTGAGCTGGTGCTCGCGGGTGCGCGCGGCGTTCTCGCGGGAGAGGGTCTTGAGGAAGTCGATGAGCCCCTCGACCGCGTCGTCCACCTTGGGGAAGGAGGTGAAGGCGCCGTCGCCGGCGGTGTCCACGATGCGCCCGTCATAGGTCTTGATGACCTGCTGGAGGAGATCGGTGTGCAGCTGCTGGAGCTTGCGGCCGGCCTCGTCTCCCCAGCGCGCGAAGTAGGTGGTGGACCCGACGATGTCCGAGAACGCCACCGCGACCCGCCTCTCGAAGCGCTTGGAGAGCACCTGGGAGAGCTGGTTCTGGAGGCGGATGATCTCCGTCAGGGTGAGTGATTCGAGGTCGAGATCGATGGCCATCCGCTTACAGCTCCCGGCGCGGCCGCAGCGCGGTCGCGGAATGGGCTCACTCTACACGCCGGTCCCCTCCCCGCTCAACCCGTCGTGAACGTGTCCGCCTCGCTCTCGGTGGGGGCCTGGTACGACACCTCGTCCCCCTGGGGATCGACCGCAACCCCAGGGATCTCCCGGGCGAGATCGAGCGCCTCCTGCTCCTTGCGGC
>JACRCT010000469.1 GCA_016218885.1 Deltaproteobacteria bacterium
CCCGCTTTGGTGGCCACGTGCTGGCGGCGCGTGGCCATGGAACGCATGTAGATGCGTTCGCTGAGCAGCGCATTCATGCGGATGCGGTCGCCCAGCAGCGCGCCGCCGGTGCGCTTGCGCGAAGGGTCGATGGAGATCACCGCGATGTGCAGCCGGTCGTCCTGGTCGAGCCGGAAGCGGCGCACCAGCTCGTCGGCCAGCGAGGACTTGCCTGCTCCGCCGGTGCCGGTGACGCCGAGCGCGGGGGCGCGCGAGGCCAGGGCGCGGGCGGCCTCCAGGACCGCCTGTCTCGTCTCGGTCAGGTAGACGCCGTTCTCCAGGCCGGTGATGGCGCGCGCGAGCAGGCGGCGATCGCCCGAGCGCAGGGCCGGCACCAGCTCGGAGGCGACGGGAGCCTGCGCACAGGGATCGACGTCACAGCGCTCGAGCAGGTCGTTGATCATGCCCTGCAGGCCCATCGCCGCCCCGTCCTCGGGCGAGTAGATGCGCTCGACGCCCAGCGCGTGCAACGCGCGGATCTCCGCGGGGACGATGACCCCGCCTCCGCCGCCGAACACCTTCACCCGCTCCCCGCCTCCCTCGCGCAGGAGCTCAAGCATGTACCCGAAGAATTCGAGGTGCCCTCCCTGGTAGGAGGTCACGGCGATCGCCTGGACGTCCTCCTGGACGGCGGCGCGGACGATCTCCTCCACCGAGCGGTTATGCCCGAGGTGGATGACCTCGGCGCCCGACGCCTGGAGGATGCGACGCATGATGTTGATGGTCGCGTCGTGGCCGTCGAACAGGGATGTGGCGGTGACGACGCGCACGCGCTGTCGAGGCCGGTAAGGCGCAACCCTGCGCGGATGGCGGGTCTCGGACATGGGCTCCCCCGGCTGCTTCGAGCGTTCCTCCTAAGTAATCAAGCTGTGGCCTCGGGGCCCGCCAGAGGCGATACGGAGTCCTGCTCAGCCGCTGCCACGGCCGGGGGGCATGCGCACCCCTCCTCTCTCGACCCCCTTCAAGGGGATGCCATCTCCCATGTGGGACGTTAGGCAGTCAGCAACACAGGAAAACCAATGAGGCAGTGAACCCGAACAGCCCCGCAGAGCCAGGGGGCGAGAAGGGGAGGCATCCATGTCCAAGACCGTCGGCGAGATCCTCAAGACGAAGACGAAGGAGCTCTCAACCATCACCCCGGACAAGACCGTTCAAGACGCCGTCAACCTGCTGGTCGAAAAGCGCATCGGCTCGCTGGTGGTGGTCAAGGAGAACCAGGAGTTGGCGGGAATCATCACGGAGCGCGACGTGCTGCGCGAGTGCGCCAAGCACCCGAACAAGCTGGGGGAAGTGAAGATCCAGGACGTGATGTCCAAGGAGGTCATCGTGGGTCGCGTCGAGGACACGGTGCAGTTCGTCAAGCACACCATGATCACGCGGCGCATCCGGCACTTGCCCATCGTCGAGGGCAACAAGGTCACGCAGATGCTCTCGATCGGCGACGTCGTCAAGTCGCTGCTCGAGGACTCGACCCAGGAGGCCGATGACCTACGTGATCGCCTGGCCGGACACTACGTGGTCGCCTGACCGCCCGGCCGTCCTTCGGCAGACCGCAAGGCCAAGAGAGCGGCGTCCCGAAAGAAGGGGGCGCCGCTACTCGTGTCCAAGGCTCACGCTGGGCGGTTACGGTCCTGGTTTGAGCTGCTGCGAGTTGATGACCTCTGCCACGGTCTCGAGCTGTGAGCGGAGCAGGCCCGGATCGTCGCAGAAGACGTAGCCCAGCAGCGAGAGGTTCTGCTCGGCGACGTGGCGGTCGGCGAGTGCGGCGCGCGCCGATCCGTCGCTGGCGACCACCTCGAAGACCGTCACTCGCGCGTCCTTGCCGAGGATGGGAAGGGTCTCTGGCCGCTGCGAGACGCCCAGGTGTTGCGCTTCCCAATCGGCGCGCAGGGCCTCGGTCTTCTGGAGCACGAACTGCTCGTGGAGCGCCGCGTCGCTGTTGGTTTCGAAGAACAGGAAGCCCTCGCAGCGCGAGACGCGATCCACGAAGGAGAAGAGGTAGGTGCCGGGCGCCTCTTGGTGATCTTCGACATCGAAGCGTGGAGGAACGGTGTAGCGGGCCGCGAGGATGGGCACCATCAGCGGTTGGCCAGCTTCGGAAGGCAACAACGGCGCCTTCGTTTCCGGCGCCGGCCTGGGGGTGGTACACGCGAAGAGGGCTGCCCCCGTCCAGGCGAGCATCCACGACCCGACACGGTTCATCGGCTCTCCTTCGCTGCTGAGGGGCCACTGGGGCTCACGCTACAGGCCACCGATGGGAGAGGCAATTCGCTTTGGCGATCATGTCGGCGAGTACGAGACGGCAATCCCCCGAGCCGCCAAGCGACCCGGGGGACTGCACTTTTGGAACAGGCTTCAGCGAGGGGCTATCCCAGAGCGCTAGAGATCCGCTTCGCGCAGCGAGCGATCGGAGTGATCGCGGGTGGTGCTCACGGCGGGGGCGCGGACGCTGAGGGAGGCGGCATCGCCAGGTCGGAGCGCCTTGGCGGAAAGGCCCTTGGGTGCCGGGGCGTCGGCGCCGGCGTTGCTCTGGGCGCGGGCGATGCCGGCGGCAAGGGCGCTGTGCTCGTTGCGGGAGTAGGGGTTGACGCCGTAGGTGATGGCTCCGGAACGGCCGCCGCCGCTGCCGCTCTCGTAGGCGATCTTCATCTGCTTGGAGGCAGGGTCGGAGGCGGTGCCGCCCGGGTCGGCCGGCATCGAGGCGCCCATGTTGGTCTTGCGCAGAGCGAGCTGCATCCCGCGGGCGATCCCCATCTTTTCAGCGGTCCGGTAGGTGTTGAGCGCCGCCTTCACCGAGCCGGCCATGCCGCCGCCGCGCATCGAGCTCATGGTCTTCATCTGCATCGAGGCGCGGTCCTTGGCGCCGCTGGGGTCGGCAGGGCGGGAGGCGCCCTGGTTGGTCTTGCGCAGAGCACGCTCCTGTCCGCGGGCCATGCCCATGATCTCGGTGGACCTGTAGACATTGAGGGAGTTCCTGACCGCGCCGGCCGTGCCGTGGCCGCCGGAGCGGGAGGTGGCCTTCAGGTTCATCGAGGCAAGGTCCTTGGCGCCGCTGGAGTCAGCGGGGCGCGAGGCGTGGAAGTTGGTGCGACGCAGGGCGTTCTGCATGCCACGGGCGAGGCCGCCGGCTTCGACGCCTCGGTAGGGATTGGTGGCGCCGACCACCGAGCCCGGCCTGCCGCCTCCGGTGCCGTAGTCGTTGGGGCGATCGCCAGGGCGCGCCTGGGCTACGCCAGAGCTCAACAGTGCCGCCGCCGCGATGCCGATCATCATCCGCCGCATGTGTTCCTCCCGAGAGTAGGCAATGACCTGACTGGGGAGGGGAATACAAATCGCGGGCCAGGAGGGATCCGCTGTGATGACGCGAGGTTGGAGAATCCTGATCTGCGCTCGTCTTCTGGCAGACGGCCAAGTGCCAGCATTCTGCTAACGCCTGACCGACCTAATCGAACAACGCCTGCACGAACCCCTCGGGATCGAAGGCCTTGAGGTCCCCCACGGCCTCTCCGATGCCGACGTAGCGCAACGGGAGATTGAGCTCGTCGCAGATGCCGATGACCACGCCGCCCTTGGCGGTCCCATCGAGCTTGGTGAGGACCAGGCCCTGCACCGTGAGAGCGGCGTTGAACTCCCGGGCCTGGGCGATGGCGTTCTGCCCGTTGGTCGAATCGAGCACCAGCAGGACGTCGTGCGGCGTGCCGGGCATGGCCTTGTCCATCACCCGCTTCACGCGCTTGAGCTCCTCCATCAGCGGCGCCTTGGTGTGCAGCCGGCCGGCGGTGTCGCACAGCAAGATGTCGAAGCTCTCGGACTGGGCCCGCTTGATGGCGTCGAAGATGACCGCGCCGGGATCCGAGCCTTCCTTGCCCTTGACCACGGGTGCCCCGGCGCGCTGGCCCCAGATCTCGAGCTGCTCGGTGGCGGCGGCGCGGAAGGTGTCTCCCGCGGCGAGCAGGACCTTCTTGCCCGATGCGGTCAGCTGCGCCGCGAGCTTACCGATGGTCGTCGTCTTTCCCGAGCCGTTGACCCCCACGACCATCACCACGAAAGGCCTGTGCGAGGAGAGGTCCGGAGCCCTTCCCGAGATGCCTACGATGCGCTGCACCTCCTGGCGCATCGCCGCCTTGAGCTTCTCGGCGTCGGAGAGGTCCTTGGACCTGACCTTGGCACGCGCGAAGTCGAGCAGCCCGGTCGCGGTCTTGACGCCGATGTCGGCGGAGAAGAGGACCTCCTCGAGCTCGCCCAGGACCGACTCGTCGAGGACCTTGTTGCGCCCGAACAGCGAGTTGAGGCTCGCCATGAAGCCGCCGCGAGTCTTGGCGAGGCCCTCGGCGAGCGTCTTTCCGGCCTGCGCGGCGACCTTCTTCTTCTCCTCCTCCTGCGCGGCTCGCTTCGCGGCCTCCTCTTCTGCCTTCTTGCGCGCGGCCTCCTCTTCCTCCAGCCGCTTCCTCTCCTCGGCCTCGCGCTTGCGGCGCTCCTTCTCCTCGACCTCCTGGGCCTTCCGGGCGCGGTACTCGGCCTTCTTGCGCTCCTCTTCCTCGTCCTTGCGCCTGCGCTCGTCAGCTTCGGCGCGAGCCTTGGCTGCCTCCGCCTCTTCGCGGGCCTTCTGTGCGGTGAGGCGAGCCTCTTCGGCCCTCTTCGCGAGCTCCTCGTCCTTGCCCTTGCGTGCCTCCTCGACGAGCCGCTTGGCTTCCAGTCGAGCGGCCTGGGCGGCCTCCTCCGCCTGGCGGGCCAAGAGCTGCGCTTGGGTCTCGACCGCCTTCTCGGCAGGCCGCTCGCGGCGCAGCGGCGGCGCGGGTGCGGGCTCTTCGGGCTTGCCGGCGGGGACGGGCTCGACCCGCTCCTTCTTCGCCTCCATCCTCTTGCGCTCGCCAGGCTCGGCCAGCTCCGCCTTGCGCTGGGCGCGCTTGCGCACCAGGGCGTAGACGAAGAGGACGAAGAGGAGGACGGCCATCCCGATGCCGACGTAGGTCCCGAGGGTCGAGCCCGGCTCAGGCGAGGGCGGGGCGGAGGGGACCTCGGTGGTGGGCGCAGGCGGCGCCGGGGCGGCCGTGGCGGGAGCGGATTCTGGGGAGGCGGGGGCGGCCATGGCGCTGTCCTTGCTCGGGGCCTTCGTCGAAAAACGTCCGAAAAGCGGGGGCCTTTATAAGCGATCTCGCCCGCTCAGGCACGAGCGGACTGGGGCTCTGCGTGCGAGCGGCATCAGCCGCAAGGCCACCGCCCTCATGGCCGCGGGTGACGGCCGCGTTGCTCACGCTCGATCTGGACCACGGCCCGAGACCTGGGCTAGGGTCGCCGGCCATGAAGACCTGTACCGTTCGCAAGACGCTCGCGATCCTCCTGGCGCTCGCCTCGCTCTCTGGCCTCGGTGCGTGCATCCAGCGGCCGCCCTCTCCGCGCGAGAAGCGCGAGAGCTTCGACCGCTCGGGCCTCAATGACATCCTGCTCAAGTCCCCGCCCTCGCTCCCCAGGCGGGTCGGCGCCGTCTACGGGAATGCGGTGGAGTTGATGGGGATGGAGCACTCGCCCCAGCTGCCCAAAGCGGGCGACAGCGTCGACGTCACCTTCTACTACCGGGTCCTCGACGAGGCCGATGAGGACTGGAAGATCTTCGTCCATGTGGACGACCCCGGCGGCCGAGGCGACCGCATCAACGCCGACCACTGGCCGGCCAATGGCCGCTACAACTCCCGCGTCTGGCGCAAGGGCGAGATCGTCAAGGACGTCTGGACCTTCAAGGTGCCAGGCTACTACCAGGGCGAGGGTCTCAATCTCTGGACGGGCTTCTACCAGCCGGGCAAGGATGACCGCTGGCCGCTCGTGAACAAGAGCGAGGTCCAGAACGACGGGCAGAACCGGGTTCTCGCAGGGACGGTACCGGTCGGCCGGTAGGTCGCAGCCTCGCGAAGCTGGCGCCACCAGCCTGGAGCCGGCCTGCCTCCTCCTCCGTGCTTGGGGCGCGAAGTCCTCGATGGAGGCGCAAGCCGGTTAGCCGATGGCCGCCTTGCGCCGCAGCCGCGCGGCGAGCTTGAGCAACTCGGGGTCGCCCGGGAACAGGCCCATCGCCGCCTCGCACGCCCAGAGCGCTTCCTTGGGTCGTCCGGCGCGCTCGAGCAGCTGCACCAGGTGTAGACGCGGCTCGGGATCGGACGGAGCGAGATGGATGGCCGCCGCCAGCCGCTCTTCGGCCCGTGCCATCTGGTCGCCCTGCTGCAGGTAGAGCCGAGCGGCCTCGCGGTGGTAGCTCGCCCTCGACGGATCGAGGCGGATCGCCTCCTCGACCAGCCGGACCGCCTCGGCGGGGTCGTTCATCTTCTGCGACTCGCGGAAGAGGTTGCGTGCCCGCTCGATGCCGGCCAGCTCTTCGGCTCTCAGGGCCGCCGCCGCCAGCACCACGTCGGCGGGGCTGAGATCGCGCGCGGCCTTCAGGTCCATCAGCGCCAGGTCGTACTCGCCCTTTTCCAGCTTCTCCATCCCCCGGTGGAAGAGCTCGCGCGCGCGATTGCTGGTGGCCTCGGTCTTGACCGGGGGGATGGGGTCCGGGCCCGGGCCGCCGATGGCCCTGAGCGCCTGCTGCTGGGCCTCGGTCAGCTCGGCGAAGTTGAGCCCCAGACCACGCCTGCCCGCCTGGCGGGCGGATGGCTCAGCGACGCCCACCAGGGTCAGCTGCCCGGCAGGGAGCTCCAGGGTCAACGAGACCGGCGTCGAGGCCGGAAGCTGCGGCGCGTCCTCGATGACCCCGGCACCGCGAGCCAACACCTGGGCGGCGAAGGCGGAGAGCCCGCCATGCTCGAGCGCCACCCGCAGCTGCAGCGGCCGCTCGGGCGCCTCGCCTGCGAGCAATGTGAGCGCGAGGTCGAAGTCCACCGGCTTGGGCAGGCAGGCGATGGCCTTGCCCCGGGTCACGGCATCTTCCACCTTGGCGTCGATGTGCCCGCTCATCAGGACCACGCGCGGCGGGTTGGGCAGCCGGACAATCTCCTCGAGCGCCGAGAGCCCGTCCACCTCGGGCATCCACACGTCCATCAACACCGCATCGATGCCACCGGCGCGCACCCGCGCGACGGCGTCCAGCCCCGAGAACACGGCATCCAAACGGCACCCGCGCCGGGCCA
>JACRCT010000482.1 GCA_016218885.1 Deltaproteobacteria bacterium
ATCCTCAAGGACGAATCGAAGTGTTGCTCTTGCGGGGCGTGTGTCGCCCGTTGCCCCTTCAAGGCCCTGAGCGTGGAGCGAAGGAGCGGCGCGGTCCTGCTCGATCTCGACAAGTGCTACGGCTGCGGGGTGTGCCGGCACGTCTGCTCTCCGGGAGCGCTCGCGCTCAAGCCTCGCGACGAGGTCCCTGCCGTCGCCGGGCAGTACTGAACGGCTCAAATCGGATTGAGTGACGACCGACCCATGGCCCGGACCAAGATCACCATCGACCACGAGATCTGCGGCGACGGCCACAAGGTCGACCCGCGCGCCTGCGGGCTTTGTCTGCGCGCCTGCCCGCCCGCCGTCTTCACCCTGCATCAGTCCTTCGACATCCCCGAGAAGGACCCCTACGACCCGCAGTTCTGGCGCATCACGGTGCTCTGGCCGACGCTCTGCAGCCGCTGCATGAAGTGCGTCGAGGTCTGCCCTGAGAAGGCCATCCGGGTCTCCTAGCCCAAGACAGAAGGAGGTAGGCCGTGAAGGTCCTGCTCACCGGAGCGTTCGGCAACATCGGCTCGCACACCGTCCCGGAGCTGCTGCGCCAGGGGCACGAGGTGCGCTGCCTGGATCTCGACTCACCGGGAGCCAGGAAGGTGGCCGGGCAATTCGAGGGGAAGGTGGAGGTCCACTGGGGGAACCTGCGCGACGCAGGGCAAGTCTCGAAGGCGGTGACGGGCGTCGAGGCGGTCGTGCACCTGGCGGCGGTGATTCCTCCCCAGAGCGATGAAGCGCCTGAGCGCGCGAAGGCGGTGAACGTCGGCGGAACCACCCATGTCGTTGCCGCGTGCAGGGAGCAGCCGATGCCGCCGAGGCTCCTGTTCACCTCCACCTTCGACGTCTACGGCCATTGCCAGTCCAAGCCGCCGCCGCGCAGGGTAGAAGAGCCGGTGCAAGGCACCGATCCGTACACCCACCACAAGATCGAGTGCGAGAGGCTCGTGCGCGAGTCGGGTCTGGAGTGGTGCATCTTCCGGCTCTCCGACGTGCCGGTCATGGGGCTGCGGGACGCGCACCCGATCATGTTCGAGATAGGCCTGCACAACCGCATCGAGGCGATGCATCCCGACGACGCAGCGTTGGCGCTCGCTGGCGCGCTCAAGACGCCCGAGGTCTGGGGGCGAGTGCTCCACGTTGGCGGTGGTCCCACCTGCCAGGTCACCTACCGCGACTACCTGGATCGGCTGCTCACCGCCATGGGCGTGGGGATGCTGCCCGAGGAGGCGTTCAGCCCGAAGGACTACGTCACCGACTGGATCGACTCCTCCGAGGCCCAGCGCCACTTCGGCCACCAGCGACACACCTTCGACGACATCGTCGAGGAGATCGCCGCTTGTCTGGGGTGGAAGAAGTACGTCGTCCCGCTCGCCCGGCCGTTAGCGCGGCGCATGATGCTCAAGCTCTCGCCGTACTGGGCCAAGCGGTCAGCGGCGTAGCCGACCGCACGTGGAGCTGCCAGGGCTCAGCCGATCGCGCTCACGGAGACCTCGGGGAAGAGGAGAGGTTGGCCGTGGTCGTCCTTGAGGTTGCAGGCGTCCACGACTTCCACGAGATCCGAATAGCGAATGGTGTCCTCGACCTGCAGGATGAGGTCGCGCTGCTCGGGGACGGTCGCCTTGATTCTGCGCAAGACCTCGACGAGCGAGCGCTCCTCACACGCCGAGCCGGGGCGGGGAGCGCCCTTGACGCGACAAAGGGTGTAGCGGCCGTCGACCTTGGGGATCTCCGTCACCGCGCTACCGACAGACACCGAGATACCGTTTGCGGTGACCAGGACGCGGAGCTCCACCCGAGGACCGGTTGTCCGCGTCTCGTCGATCGGGTCGCTACCGCCACCCTGGGCGACGGGGAGCCGGCCAATCTGGTTCCAGACGGCGGTCATGATCAAGAAGCTGATGGTGACCGCCATCAGGTCGATGAAGGGCACCAGGTTCACTGTCGCATCGAGCGGCTTCTTGGTGCCCTTGCCACCCGTGCCTAGGTCCATGCCGCCGGCCATGAGGAGCTCCATCCGCGCGCGGGGCGCGGCGTCTGGGGTCTGGCGGGTTGGACAACGTAGCGGAGAGGCGGTTCGGCCTCCCCCCTTCCCCCTCCCGGAGTCACTTCAGGGAGGATAGGGCGAGCCGGGAGGGGGCGATCGGGCGTTGCTCATCTCGATCTCCGGCTGGGATTAAGGGCGTGGGTAGCGAAGACCTTCCCGGTCGGGAGGACCTTCACTATCCACGCCCCGCTCTTCAGTCTCCCCCTCCCGGCACGAAGGCCCTTCCTCAAGTGCTTCCGGGAGGGGGCAGGGGGAGGCCCAAGCCCAAGCCCATGCCGAGGCATTGGCCAGGGATCAGAAGCCGAGGGCTCCGCCGATTCCCCCACCCAGCTGCCAGACGGCCGTCTCTCCCTCGCTCCTCAGCCGATACTGATGTCCGGCGATGGTCCAGGCGTGGAGGTAGGGGTTGATCCGGTAACGCAGCTCTCCCATTGCGAGCACACGCGCCGGGTTGTGTCCCCACGCGAACTGGCGCGCAGCTGCGAAGCCTGAGACCGACATCGGCCCGGCCTCGACTGATAGCACCCCCGAGGCGTCATGCACCTGCGCGCGGGTGAAGGGATCTCGCCCCCGCGAGGCGAGCTGGCCCGCGAAGGAGATGGGCCCGGCCCTCAGCCGCGCCTCGGCGCGCCAGGTGTCGTTGGTCCCCCAAGGCACGTCTGCCTTGGCGATCTCTCCCAATGCGAGCGCCGACGGCTCGATCAGCGCACTCTTGCGCTCCAGGGGATAGGCGACATCGAAGTACTCGGGCTGGTACGGCCCCCGCGTGTGCCGGTACTCGCCGCGCAATGAGAGGTCGACCTGCATGATCGAGAAATCGGCCAGCAATCCGGCGTGCAGTCCGTGCCCACCTCGGCTCGAGGAGTTGAAGTCGACATACGGTGCGAGCTTGACCGCCGAGGTTCGTAGCATCGTCCCATCGAGAGAAATGCCGAAGACCCCGAAGCGCTGCGCCGACACAGCTTCGGCTTTCCAGTCCAGCGCCGCTGAAGTCACCAGATGCATGCGGTCGTTGGGCTCTCCCCATAGGGAGAGCGGCTCGAGCCCTAGCGTCACAGCGGTCAGATCCAGGCCCAGCACGTTGCCCGCGAGCACCTCGGTCGCGACCGGGCCGACCGAGAGCCGCGCCGACAAGCCCAGGGGTTGGGCATCGGGCATCGACGAATTCCCGTAGTCGCACACGAGAGTCCCGTGCCCCAACCTCTGGTGCGCGAGCGCGCCTAGCCTGGCCACGAACGTCCGCTGGCCCAGGATCACGTCCAGCCGGTGCAGGGCGCGGCCGGTATCAGAGAGCGAGTCCCAATCCTCACGGCGGAAGAAGCCTCGCTCGCGTGACAACGTGCCGTTCAAGCGGAGCCGGAACGGAGCGCGAAGCTCCAACGCCACGGCTTCGGTGTCGAGCATCAACGCCGGCGTCAGGCTTGCGTAGTACTCGCCTCCAAAGCGCTCTGGACCCGCTTCCAGCACCGCCGCCCCGCTCACCGCGTGACTGCTTGGGGCGACCCCCAAGACCGCCACGAGCGCGAGGGATGCTGCGAGGCGTCGGGAGAGCACCATGCCAAACCTCATCGGCCAGCCGACCTGGCTTCGATCGAGGATAGGCCACGGAGATCGGAAGGCAATTTGCCGACCGGTGGGGCGTGGTGGTCCTTCGCGCTCGCCTTCCTCTAGCGCTTGACGGCGAGGAAGACCTTGCCTTGGCCGTGGGCTCCGGCGTCGATGTAGGCCTCGCTGCCGGCCTTCATCCCCAGCTCGGAGGTGCTTCCCGGGGAGGCGACCTTGACCCGAGCCGAGCTCCCCTCGATCTTCAGCAAGGTCACCTTCGCGGTGCCGTTGGGCAGGGTGACGTTGCCGGTCTCGCCGGGTGCCAGGCTCAGGCTCTCTTGGCGCACCAGCTTGAAGCTGCTGAAGGCCAGGCCATTGCGCTTGAAGTCCTGCGCCATCCCCTTGAGCGCGCCGTCGACGTCCTTGCCATTGGTCGAGACCGAGGCGACCAGCACCTGCAGGGTCGTCTTGCCCTGAGCCATCGCCAGAGAAGGCAGGCACAGGCCGAAGGCGAGAGTGAGCGCGAGGCGGGTCATGGGGCGTCCAGAGGTCGTCACAGTTCGCCTCCCTTCGGGGGTTCCGGAGTCACGTTCGGCACCTGCTCTTCATCGGCGTCGGGCTGTCGAACCAGCATGATGAGCGTCTTGCCGTTGTCGAGCTTCATCACCACCGGCTTGACGTTGGGGTCGTCGAGTTGCAGGTCCTGCACGATCACTTCAGGCCCCGGTCCCTGACTCAGGGCATAGCGGTACACGAGCGGCACCGCGATGGCCAGCGTCACTGCCGCCGTCACCATCGAGGAGACGACCGCCGCGCGGTGATAGGTGAGGATCTCCTGCCAGCCGATGCGCAGCCGCTCCAGGAGGCCCGGCCGGTCAGGGGTGATCCGGGCCATCACCTGGTCGGCGAAGCGAGAGAAGTCGGCGTCCTCTGCCTTGGCGATCAAGGTCGCCGCCACCACCTGGGAGAGCGACTGGAGGTCCTGGAGGCGGGCGCGACAGTCGGCGCAACCCGACAGATGAACGTCGACCTGGCTGCGCTCCTGGACGCTCACCTCGCCATCCGCATAGGCCGAGAGCAGCAGCTGGAAGCTCTGGCATGCGCTGCTCATGACGTCCTCCAACCCGCCTTTCGACCCTATTCCTCGCCCAGCCCTTCGACCGCTGCTCCGTGCCCGAGATAGTCGGTCAGGAGCTTCTGCATCTTCGCTCGCGCGTGGAAGAGCCGGCTCATCACCGTTCCCTTCGGGATCTTCAGGACCCGCGACAGGTCCTCGTAGCTCATTCCCTCCAGCTCGCGCATCACCAGGATCTCACGGTGCTTCTCGGGAATCTGCTCCAGCGCCTCGTCGATCTTCTGGGCCAGCTCCGCCCTCAGCGCCGCCTTCTGCGGGTTGGTGCCCAGCCTGGTCGAGAGGATCCCCGCTGTCGCCAACTCCTCCTGCTCCATCTTCTCGTCGAACTCCACGTTGTCGGGCGACTGCGCGCTCGCCTTGCGCCGAATCCGGTCCACGCACAGGTTGGCGACGATGCGGTACAGCCAGGTGTAGAAGCTCGAGTCGCCCTTGAAGTGGTCCAGGTACCTGTAGACCTTGACGAAGGCCTCCTGGGCGACGTCCATCGCCTCGTCCTTGTCCTTCAGCATCCCCAGCGCCTGCGCGAACGCCTTCTTCTGGTAGCGCTCCATGAGCGACCGGAACGCGCCCTGATCGCCCTCCTGACACCGGCGCACGAGTGTCAGGTCATCCGGCTGTGCTTTGAGTAGCTCCACGGGCTTGGACTGAGGAGGACTCCCAGCATTCAGGGAAACCTCGAGCGTCCGGATGCTACGCGGGCCGCGCCGACGTCCGCAAGCGGATTCGCCCGGAAATCCAAGGGCATAGCGGAGGGTGCGTCCCCCGCCTGCCGATGGCTCAGGGGATCGGGCTCATGGAGAGCCCGCAGCGACGCAGGAGCTGCTCATGGAAACGCCTGCGCCGGTAGAAAGGTCCATCGAAACGGATGGTGAGCTGGGCCCTTGCCCCGACCACTCGCAGATAGTGGGCGCGCACCCCGAAGGTGAGTGCCAGAGCGAGGCAGGTGGTCGCGGTCATCGGAATCGCCAGCAGGTAGAGGAGCGGAGAGGGAGACAGGAAGAGCTCCCGCAGGACGACCAGGGTGAGGGGCAAGGCGATGAGCATGAGAGCCAGGGCCTGCGCCCAGGCAATCGCCCGCCAGATGGCGAGGCTGTAGATGCCGCGGAAGGCGATGCGCTCGGCGGCGATCCGAATGCGCCCCGTGACGGGGTCGAGCAGACCTGCCTGGATCCCCTCGGCGTCGAGCTGCCCGAAGCGGCGGACGAAGCCGCCGGCGGTACGCACGAGGATGAGCGGGCTGTCCAACTCGGGCGGGGGTGGC
>JACRCT010000483.1 GCA_016218885.1 Deltaproteobacteria bacterium
CGGAACGGCCCGGGCGCTCCGGCCGGCCCCTGCGGCGCGTCGTAGAGGCGCCACAGGTTCGGCGGGCCCACCCGCCAGGCATCGATCGCTCCCACGGCGACCATCGCCGCGGCGGCCACCGCCCCCCAGCGCGGCCAGCGGCGCGCGAGCGCGTCGGCCCCCAGTCCTGCCACCACCGCCGCGCAGAGGATGAAGGGCACCAGGAACCGGGAGGGGACGTGCTGGGAGCCGAAGACGGGCAACTCATGAAGGAGAGGCCAGAGGCCGAGCGAGCCTTCGCCACCGGCAAGGGGGATGCGACCGAGGGCGAGCACCAGGAAGACGGCGCCCAGGGCCGCGAAGGCCAGGCTGCGCCGCCGGGCGAGGACCAGCCCGGCGACGACCAGCAGCGCCGCGGCCGGTCCGAGGTAGGCCCCATACTCGTGAAAGCCCCAGGTCAGGCCCTGCTGTGGTGCTACGGCGCGGCCCAGGGTCTGGTCGCGGGAGAAGAGGGCGTCCAGCAGGAGCCCCCAATCCATCGACTCCAGCGCCTCGGTCCTGCGCGGGTGCTGCCACATCAAGGCCAGCGTGGGCAGAAGCTTGGGAGCGGACAGACCCGCGGCCACCGCTGCCGAGACGGCGGCCGCCCCCAGGGGAAAGAGGCGCCGGGCGCGCACCGCGTCGCCCAGGCACAGCAGCGCGAGCAGCAGCGCGGCCTGGGGAGCGGGGTAGATGCCGCCTTCGTAGACGATGAGCGCCAGCAGGCCGCCGGCGGCGATGGCGGGCGTCAGGCGTGAGGTCGCCAGCGCTCGGGACGCCAGGGCCAGCACCCAGGGAAACCAGGCGTAGGACAGCGCCCAGGTGTGCCCCATGGCCAGGTGCAGGGAGTGGGCGGAGGTGCCCAGGAACACCAGCGCCACGGCGGCGCGCGCCACGAGCCCCAGCTTCAGCTCCCGTCCCAGGTAGTAGCCGCCGGCAGCGGCGAGGGCCAGGTGAAGCACGATCTCCAGGTGCAGGGCGACGACGGGCCCGGCGCCGAGGTGGAGCAGGAAGAACGGCGAGAGAAAGCGCGCCTGGGGGTTGGCCAGCATCGGCGTCCCGCCACAGGCCCACGGGTTCCACAGGGGAAGCTGCCCGAACCGGGTCACCGTCTCGTAGGGGACCCAGTGAAAGAAGAGATGCTGGTCCCAGTCGCCGCCCGCGCCCAGCGCTCGCAGGTCGGCGAGCGCCGGGTAGCCGAACAGCATGCCCAAGAGGAGGCTGCCTCCGCCCACCACGACGAGCTCCCTCCACGTCCAGGCCGGGCGATCGAGAGCAGAAGGCATCGGCGGCGCCTGCGGGGGGAACGAAGGAGTGGGTAGGGGCCGGGAGAAGCTAGCCTCGCCGCCCTACCCCTTCAGCAGCCCGCGCCGCTTGCCGACGGCGATGAAGGCCTGGACCGCGCGCTGGACGTGCTCGGGGGTGTGGGCCGCCGACAGCTGCACGCGGATTCGCGCCTGGCCCTTGGGCACCACCGGGAAGCTGAACCCGATGACGTAGATGCCCTCCTCCAGCAGGTCGCGGGCCATCTCGCTCGCCATGCGCGCGTCCCCAATCATGATCGGGACGATGGGGTGGATGCCGGGCTTGATCTCGAAGCCCGCCCGCGTCATGTCCTCGCGGAAGACGCGCGCGTTCTCCATGAGGCGGTCACGCAGGCTGGTGTTGGCCGAGAGCAGCTCCATCACCTTGAGCGTGCCTCCGATGATGGGAGGGGCCACGGTGTTCGAGAACAGGTAGGGCCGGGCACGCTGGCGAAGCAGGTCGACGATCTCCTGCTTGGCGGCGACGAAGCCACCCGCCGCGCCTCCCAGCGCCTTGCCCATCGTCGAGGTCATCACGTCGATCTTCGCGGTGACGCCGTAGTGCTCAGGGGTGCCGCGGCCGGTCTTGCCCACGAAGCCCGAGGCGTGGCTGTCGTCGACCATCACCATCGCCTCGTACTTCTCGGCGAGAGCGCAGATCTCGTCGAGCTTGGCGAGATAGCCATCCATCGAGAAGACACCGTCGGTGGCGATCATGCGCAGGCGCTTGCCCTGGGTCGCCTTGAGGTGCGTCTCGAGCTCGGCCATGTCGCCATTGGCGTAGCGGAAGCGCTCCGCCTTGCACAGGCGGATGCCGTCGATGATCGACGCGTGGTTGAGGGCGTCGGAGATGATCGCGTCCTGCTCGCCAAGCAGGGCCTCGAACACCCCGCCGTTGGCGTCGAAGCACGAGGAGAAGAGGATGGTGTCCTCGTAGCCGAAGAAGCCCGCGAGCTTCTTCTCCAGGTCGCGGTGGGCGTCCTGCGTGCCGCAGATGAAGCGCACGCTGGACATGCCGTAGCCACGCTCGTCGAGGGCCTTGCGCGCGGCGGCGAGCACGTCGGGGTGGCTGGAGAGGCCGAGGTAGTTGTTGGCGCAGAAGTTGAGGACCTTCTTGCCGCCGACCTGGATCTCGACGCCCTGGTGCGAGGCGATCTGGCGCTCCTCTTTCCAGGTGCCGGCGTCGCGGATTTCCTTCAGCTGCGTGCGGTAGATCTCACGGGCCTTGCTGTACATGGGGTCTCCGAGGGGTTTGGAAGGGGGGCGCGCTTCGAAAAAGATGGCGGGACGATAGCGAAGGGGTTCTACGTGGTCAAACGCCTGCTTTCCGGTCGGATTCCTGCCGGTCAGCAAGCCCAAGAGCTCCTCCCCCGGCATGCTGCGGGCCCGTCCCAGGCTTCCTGGGCGGGCCCGCACGCTCAAACCCCTCGAGACGTCTACCGAGCCTGCTGGGGCACGATGTCCGAGAGCCCGCGAGGAGCGAGCTGCGACTCCGCGGACGTGGAGGTGGAGAACCAGGCCCTGAAGCCCGTCACCGATTGGAGCTGAGCGTTGAGGGCCGGCTGGCCAGGGCAGTCGGTGCCCATGAACATCACGTCGTCCTGGACGATGATGGTGGCGCCGGTGCCGTCCTGCTTCTGGATCTTCCAGTTGCAGCTGATGCCCTTCTCGATGGCCTTGACACCCTCGACCTTGACCAGCACCTGCCGGTAGTCCCACCACTTCGGGCCCACGGTGACGGAGGGCGGGCCGCCCGTGGAGGTCACGTCCTCGATGCTGACGACGGCGGGCAGGCTGGAGGGCAACCCAGGAGCCTGGCCGGTGCGGGCGATCGAGCCGCGCGCGTTGGCCTCCACGACCGCTCGGCTGATGCCCTTCTGGCTCTGGTCCACGATCGAGCACTCGCCATAGCCAGCGTCAGTCTTTGCGCGGAAGCAGTCCTCCTGGAAGTACCCGGTGATCTCCAGCTCCTCGCCGATCTGCAGGCCGGCGTCGCCAGCCGCCTCCAGCTGCTCCAGCACCGAGTTCCCCACGCAGTTGCCAGGGGTGGGAGTGCCCGCGTCGGCGAGCGCCACGGTCCCTTCGGAGGTGACCAGCACGCCGTTGTGCTCGGCAGAGGTGGCGTTGGGGTCGGCCAGATAGATGCCCATCCGGCAGTACCAGTACTGGGGGTTGGAACCGGAGGTCTTCTTGTAGTCGCGGAAGATGGGCGAGGCGACCACGCCCTTGAAGTGCACCCGGTTGTTCGGGTAGGCCGCGAACGCGGCGTGGCCCGGCGCGGACTGGTCGTTGATGACGGGGATGGTCGTCAGGGTTGCGCCGACGTCGGCAGACGTCGTGGTAGTGGCATCGGGCTTGGCCGAGTTGCCGGTGTCGGCGCCGCCGGGATTGCTCGCCGCGTCCGCCTGGTTGGGCACAGAGGAATCGGGCCCAGGAGGCGGACCACTGCCGTCCCTGCTGGTGCTCGCGTCCGGACCGCCTTCGTCTCCTCCACAGCGCCCAAAGGTCACCATCACCGCCGCAGCGACCACCAGCATGATCAACGTGTGCAGACTTCTCTTCATCGCTTGCCTCGTTTCGGCCCCACCGTGGTTGTGAACCTCGTCCGCAGAGCCTTGCTCCCGGCCTTCTCTCATCTGCGAAGTTCCGGATAATAGGCCAACCTCCGGTCTCGCGACACCCTCGCCCCGCCGAGAGCTGGAGCGGCCTCGCTCCCTGCACAGCTGCCCCGGCCGGGCGGCCCGCTCGATCCGAGAACCTTGGCGACCTCTTCAGGCCCCGAACAGCCCGCGAACGACGGCGGCGATGGCCATGGGGTTGCCGATGAGCTCATCGAAGTGGGGGCGCAGCGCGTCGGCGAAGGCGACCGCGTCGGGGAAGCGCGCGGCGCGATCGCGGGCCAGGGCGCGCAGCACCACGTCCTCGAGAGCCTCGCTGACCTCGGGACGAAGGGCGCGCACCCGCCTCGGCTCGGCCTTGCGGATGGCCGCCATCACCTCTTCGGGGTCGGCGCCGGAGAAGGGCCGCTGATTGCACAGCAGCTCGTAGAGGGAGGCCGCCGCCGCCCACAGATCGGCCGCCGGGTCCACCTGGCCTTCGAGGATCTCCGGCGAGAGATAGTAGGGCTTGCCCCAGATCTTCGGGCTCGCGTCCGAGTCGCGGGACTTGACCCGCGCGATCCCGAAGTCGCCCAGCTTGACCTCTCCTACCCGGGAGACGAACAGGTTGGAGGGCGAGATGTCGCAGTGGACGATGCCCAGGGGCTTGCCGCTGGGCGCGGGCGCGGAGTGCGCGTAGCCCAAGGCCTCGAGGAGGGTGACGACCAGGAACACCGCGAAGTCCACCGGCAGCAGGATGTTCCGCTCCCGGCAGCGCCGCAGCACCTGGCCCAGGTCGCGACCGTCGATGAACTCCATGGCCATGAAGTACTGGTCCGAGGACAGGCCGGTCTCGTAGACCTCGACGATGCTGGGGTAGTGCAGCATCCGCGTCAGGTCGGCCTCGGCGACGAAGAGCTCGACGTACTCGGCGTCGTTGGCGAACTTCTTCAGCAGCCGCTTGATCGCCACTGGACGGCCCGCGTGGGGACCGGAGAGCTCGTAGGCCTTGAAGACCTCGGCCATCCCGCCCTTGCCGACCAGCCCCTGTAGCTCGTAGTGGCTGAAGATGGCGCCCACGCGCGTCGCCTCCCGCAAGGACCGCGCTGGCTAGGGGCCGGCTCGAAGGCGGTTGCGCTCCGCCGCTTGCCGTCGCAGCTCCTCGAAGCCGGGCAAATCCAACAGCGACTTCAGGTCCTGGTCCTTCCCGATGTCGGGGTCGGCGAAGCCCATCTTCAAGGCGGTGCTCAGGGTGGCCATCGCCTCCCTCGGCTTGCCCTCCAAGGCGAAGATGCAGGCCAGGTTGTAGTAGGAGCTGGGCAGCCTTCCGAGCTTGATGGCGGCTTGGTACGAAGCCCGGGCGTTGGTGTAGTCCTTGCGCAACCTGAAGGCAACGCCGAGGCTCTCGTGGATGATGGGGTTCTTGGGGTCGTACTCCAGAGCCAGCTTGAAGCGCTTCTGCGCCCCCGACCCGTCGCCCCGGCTGAGCTTCGCCACCCCCTCGTCGTAGAGCGGCTTGGCCTGCGGATGCATCTCGACCTTCGGGGTCGGTCGCGGCAGGGGCGTGGCCAGGTCGCCCATCTTGGCGCGCGTCAACGTGACCGGCCCAGCCGTCACGCCGTTGGGGCAGCCGCGCTCGGGCAGCATCAGCGAGCCGACCAGCCTCTCGTTGCGAAACGGCATTCCCAAGAGGAGCAGCCACTCGTCCGGGTGGCATTGGCGGGCGTAGCAGACCCGCATCTCGCCGGTGAAGACGCCATCGAGCAGCTGGCCGTGGACAACCTCGGTGCCCCTTCCATACCCACAGGCCCGGCCGCTCTCGAGGAGCTTTCCCACGTACTCGGTACCAGCCCGCTCGAGCCTGATTCTGCCGTACGGCGTGTCCCAGGTCCCCTCGAGCGCTCCCTCGGCGGAAGCAGGGCGAGCGCCCGCCAACGCGGCGAACGCGACGGCAGTGGCGAGCCATTGACGGAGAGGGCGCCTCACGATCGGGCGGATGATAGCCGTCGCCCGTCGGAGCAAGCAAGGAACGCTTGCGCCAGTGCTCCCGGTACCAGCCTGAACAGATGGCAGGGGCGGCCAGAGAACACGGAAACGCTCATCCGTGTTGACACGCGAGAGCGCCCGCCCTTAATATCCCGCCGCTTTTTCGGCGCCATCGCCAAGTGGTAAGGCAAGGGTCTGCAAAACCCTCATCCCCGGTCCGAATCCGGGTGGCGCCTTGAAGGGCCTCGCGAGAGCGAGGCCCTTTTCATTTGCGGGTCCAGACCCCTCGAGGCCCCCGCCGCTACTTGCGGCCATACTCCACCAGAACCTGGGCCTTGGAGCCCTTGGCCTCGACCTTGGTCTTGCCCAGCGCTGCCTTGGTACAGGCGAGCAGCTCGGCGTCGTCCACCGAGTCGGCGATCACCGTTGCGACCGTGAGCTCCCCCGCCTTCCCGGCGCCCACCGCCAGCACCAAGGAGCCGTCCAGCACCGGCTTGCGGACCAGCGCCGCCTCGTAGCAGCGGGTCAGCTGAGGCACCTGGCGGATCGCCGCCTCGACGATCTCCGAGGAGCACTCCGGGCATTCGAGACCGGCGGCAGGCCGGACCTCGACGCTGGGCTTGCCCTGCGCGCTGGGAATGGGCTGCAGGTCGTCACGGGTCGACCGGGCGAGGGCCTTGTCCCCGGCGCGCAGCTCGGCTCCCAGCAGATCTACGGCGAAGGCGTACGTCTTCGCCTTGCTGATCACGCAGGCGGTCCCCTCCTCCTCGGCCGGCTTGAACAGCAGCAACAAGCTCAGCGTGCCCTTGGCCAGGCCCGCCTTGAGCGCTTCGACCTCTCCCTCGACCGCTTCGAGCTCGATGTCGTCGCGGCCTGCGTCGAAGAGCGTGAGCGCCCCCGCGTAGGCCCGGAACGGCCTCTCGGTGGTCAAGCGAACGACCTTCTCGGACTCGTCCCACTCTCCGACGGAGAAGCCGG
The DNA here is from genome assembly GCA_016218885.1 of Deltaproteobacteria bacterium. Lineage (GTDB taxonomy): Bacteria > Myxococcota > Myxococcia > Myxococcales > UBA5297 > JACRCT01. The sequence continues at coordinate 6,884 of JACRCT010000483.1, forward strand.
CCCAGCCCAGCTCGAGGCTGAACGATGTCTTCTGCAGCCGCTCCTGCTCCTTCTCGAAGGCGGCCTTGGCCTGCCCGCGGGCGGCGGCGTTTCCACCGAATACCTGGCGCTCGACGGGCTGCAGGCCGGCGCAGACCTCGCGGACCCGGGCCTCGCTCGCCAGGGGCACGATCTCGAAGTCCGCCGCGGGCGAGGCCCCGAGGGCTGCGGCGAGGAGGGGGAGAACCAAGGACCCGCACATCGGCGCCTCCTGCTGGATGGGAGGCGGCGCGGCCGGGCGCCGCCCCGAGCGGCCAATCTACGGACGACGCTCCGCCGGGTCAATCGAGGGTCAGAGCGCCGCCTGGCTCGAAGGCGCGGTCGGCTCGGCCTCGCCCACCTTCAAGCGCAGCGCGCCGGGGAGGAGCTCGATCGTCGCAGGCAGCTGCCCGAGCTGCTCGCCGTCCACGTCGAGCAGCACCGGTGCGTCGGCTTCGAGCGTGACCCGCCGCGCCTTGAGCGTACGGGTGTTGGGGAAGCGCACGTGGCTTCCGTCGTAGATGGCCTTGCCCCGGGTCACGAAGTCGCCAAGCCCGTAGCCCGACCAGATGGTCACGTCGAAGGTGCCGTCGTCGGGCCGCGCCCCCGGGGCGATCCACATGCCTCCTCCGAAGAACTGGCCGTTGGCCACTGCCACCACCGTGGCGGGGAAGGTCTCGACCGGGCCGCCGTCGAAGGTGGCGCGCACCGGCACGTCCCGGTAGCGCAGCATCGCCTTGAGGGTCCCCAGCGCGAAGGAGACCTTCCCACCCAACACCTTGCTGGCCCGGTTCACCTCGAAGTCGACCAGCCCGGACACGCCCGCCGAGGCGATGTTGACGAAGAGCCGGGCCGCGGGCGCTCCCCGCGCGTCCACGAAGCGGATCCGCCCCACGTCGATGATGCGGCAGGCCTCGCCCTTCAGCCGCGCCGCCGCTTGTGCCAGATCGGCCGACCATCCGAAGGCCTTGCGGAAATCCCCTCCGGTGCCTCGAGGCACGATCCCCAAGGCGGCGGCCTGGGCCAGGGGGCGCCCCTGCTCGTCGAAGAAGCCGTTGACGACCTCGTTGGTCGTCCCGTCCCCGCCCACCGCGACCACGCACTGGGCGCCGCGGGCCAGGGCGCGGCGGGTCAGCGCCGTCGCCTCCAGGGGTGCGGTGGTGAACTCGTGCTCGAAGTCCCCGATGGCGGCCCGCACCGCTCGGGCGATCTGGGCGAAGTGCCGCCCCGTGGCGCCGTTGGCGCTCTTCGGGTTCACCACCAGGACTGTCCGCAGCTGTGCCATCCCCCGCTCCTCGGCCAAGCAGTTGAGAGTCGATCCGCAGCGCTCAGCCTGTCCCGTCGTCCTCGTCGCGAGCCGCGACCCATCGGGCGAGCACCGTGAACAGGTCGAGCGCGTCCACCCCCGCCCGGCGGAAGCTGCGGCACGCCGAGGGGCACCCGGTCACCACACGCCGGCCGGGAGCGTCGAGCGCGATGGCCTGTCTGCGCGCGATCTCCCGCGAGGCCTCGGGCATGGTCAGGGGCAGCAGCCCTCCACCGCCCGAGCAACCCCCGTCCTCGCGGTGCTCAGGCGCCTCGGCGAAGTCGCCCACCGCCGCCCTCAGCAGCCGCCGGGGACCCTCGTAGCGTCCCAGGACCCGCCCCAGCTGGCAGGCGTCATGCCAGACCACGTTCCAGGGAAGCGGCGCGCGCCCGAAGGCGTATTCGAGCCGGTCGGCGAGCAGGTCGACCAGCAGCACGACCTTGGGCCGCAGCTCGACCCCCACCTCGCGGTAGGCGCGCGTCATGGCGACGGCGCACCCGGGGTCGCTCACCACGAGCTCGCCCAGCCCGTCCACCTCCCTGGCGAACGCTCGGGCGTGCTCGATGAACTCCGGCCGCAGCCCCGCCGCCCACAAGGGGTAGCCGCAACAGCGGCGGCAGGCGGCGGCCAGGGCGAGCCGCACGCCGAAGCCGGCGGCGGCGTCGATGGCGGCGCGCGCCATGGACGGCTCCCTGGCGAGGGCGGTGCAGCCGGGGAAGAAGGCCCGACCCTCGGTCTCACGAGAGACCGCGCGGGCGCAGGCAGCCAGGTCTGCTCCATGGGGATTGCCGGCGAGGGCGAACTGCGCCCGCAAGCGGTCGATCGACCTGGGGGCTTCACCCTCCTCGACAGCCTCGACCCGGGCCTCGAACAACACCGCCCCCACCGGGCTCTCGTGCCGGCAATGGGCCGTGCAGCGTCCGCACCCCGCGCACGCATAGATCGCCGCCGCAGCGTGCTCGTCGAGGCTGCGGGCCCCCGTCAAGTGCTGATGGACCGCGTCCACCTTGGAGGTGGGAGTGTGCGCCTCGTGCCCGGTCGCCCCGGAGACGGGGCAGGTGAAAGCGCACAGCTTCTGGCACGTCGAGCAGTAGGCGACGGCGCGCCGGTGGTCGGGCAGCGGGCTCATGCTTCCTCCCCGGCCATGGTCCCAGACGGACGGAGCGCTCCAAGCAGAGCGGCGGGCAGCGCATCGGCAGCTGCATCGAGGGGGATGGCGCCCTTGACGGGCTCCTCGGAGGTCACGACCAGACTCTCCCGGGAGAGCCGGTGGAGCCCCAACGGTCCGCACTGGGCGATGGCGAACGCCAGGCGGTCCCACCCCAGCTCACCCTCGAAGGCATGTTCGCGCTCGTACACCCGGCGCATGGTCCGCAACTCACCGCGTTGCGCCACCAGCTCCTCCAGGGAGGTGCGGTCCCGCCGGGCCCGAAACGCGTAGCTGGCGACCTGCATGTCGACGAGGTACCCCCGTGCCTTGCGCTGCACCTGCGCCTCGGCCAAGGGAACGTCGGCCGCCAGCGCGGTACGCAGCAGGCCCACCACGTCCTCGGGACGGTCGAGCGCAGCATGGACGGTGGCCAGCACATCCGGCCGAGGCAGGGTCCGCAGCGTCGCCTCCAGCAGCACCCCGGCCTGGCCGC
>JACRCT010000470.1 GCA_016218885.1 Deltaproteobacteria bacterium
CGGCGACGCGGCTGGCCTCCTCCTCGGCCCTCTTGAGCTCGAGGAGCAGCGCTCGCTCCTCGTCGGAAAGCCGGTCCGGCTCAGACTCTTCGCGCTGTCCAGCCTCTTGGGCGACCTGGATCTCCGACTGCGCGCGCTCCTCCTCTGCGACCCGCTCGGCCTCCTCCTCGGCTCTTTTGAGCTCGGCCAACAGCGCCCGTTGCTCGGCTGCGCTCTGCTCGCATCCGGCCTCCTCGCCAACCTGCATCATCCCCGCGAGCTCTGCTTCTTCAGGTTCAGCGTGAAACGGCGCGGGTGATTCGGTCGTCTCCGCCTCCTCCCGGCCCTGCTGAAGCTCCTCTTCGGCGGCGAGCTCCGCCTCCCGGACCGCCCGCTCTGCCGCCAAGCGGCCAGCTGCTCGCGCGCGTCGCTCGGCTTCCTCCCAGTCGAGCTCGGGGGCCTCGCCGGCGGAAGGCGCGCGAATCGTCGATGCGGGGGTGATCACCAACTCGGGCGTCGACGAGTCCAAGAGCTCGGCGAAGAGAGGGTCCTCGTGCGGAAGCCGGGCGTCGGACGGCGCGGCCGGGCCCGGCTCGGCTCCGAGTGCCGTCGACGCCAAGAGCTGGGCATCCGGTTCGGCGCTCGCGGCTTCGGCGATGACCTGCTCGGCCAAGCGCTCCGGGGGGATCGACGCCTCACCCTCGTCCGGCGCCGGCAGGTCCGCAAAGAGCGACTCGGAGAGCTGAGTGGTGCCTTCGTCCTTGAGGACGCCGTTGCTGAGATCCGAGAAGAGCGTCTCCTCCAGGGGGCGTGACGGCTCGGGGACGGCGGCAGGGGGGTCGCTCGGTTCGGTCAGGTGCCATGCCGACGCCGCCTCATCACCCTCGAGGGCTCGCTCGACAGCCGCCATGAGAGCCTGCCCATCGAGCGGCAGGTCCACGATGACGGCCTCGGGGGCCTCGGGGAGACCGCTTCCGAGCAGCACGAAGCGCGTCTCTCCTCCCTGTGGATGTCCCCGGATCTCCTGGTAGATCGCTGCGCCCCGTCCGCCATCGACCTCGGGAGCGAGCACCACCACCGCGGGAGCGAGATCCCCGAATGCGATGATCGCATCCGCGGCGTTGGTCACGAGCACGCTGTCCACGCCCTCGCGCTGCAGCACCCGCTTGGCGGGGGCGATCACCGCGATGTCATCGTGGACGAGGAGGACAGTTCCGGACATTCGCGAGCGATTCTACCCTGCGCCGAAGAGGCGTCCACGAAACAGCCGGCTTCCCGGCATCTGCGCGGCAGTAGCTGCCAACCGAAGCGGCCTGCTCACATGAGCCCGTTGGGGTCGACGCCCCTCAGCTTGGCGAAGGGGGCCTTGGCAAGGCCGATGAGTCGCAGCGCGCCGCCGGACTCGCCTGCGGCCTGCCCCGCAGCCTTGGCGACCACCCTGCCCAGCTCTACGCCACGCCCCGCGCGCTCGGCGACCTGCGCCAACGGCTGGAAGGTGCGCTCCGCGGCGCGGAAGTCGAAAAACTCAGTCCCTCTTCACGAAGCTTGCTTTCGAACCGCTCCATCAGCTCTTGAGAGTTCATCACAAAGTCCTCCTCGTCCTCGGTTCTGCAGTGCGGAGCCGCCTGCCCTGTCGCAGCCAGCAGTTGCCTGCTTCGGGGAGGTCGGCTCACATGAGCCCGATGGGGTCGACGTCCACGCTAGCCCGAGCGTTGCCGGGCAGCTGCTCGGCCACCTTCTCCACCGCCTCGGCCGCGGGCACCAGGGAGCGCGCGGTGGGGCCCTTGATCAAGAGCTGCCAGCGGACCTTTCCCCTCAGCTTGGCGAAGGGGGCCTTGGCCGGGCCGATGAGGCGCAGCGCGCCGCCGGAGTCGCGTGCGGCCTGCCCTACAGCCTTGGCGACCAGACGAGCTGCCTCGGCGGTGCCCTGCGGATGCACGCCTTCGATGCGCACCGCCAGGAGCCGACAGAACGGCGGGTAGAAGTAGGCGCGGCGCAGGGCGAGCTCATGCTCGGAGAAGGCGAGGTAATCGTGGCCCACGACGTGGGCGATGGCGGGCGCCTCGGGGTTGAAGGTCTGCACCACCACCCTGCCCGGCTCCACGCCGCGCCCGGCGCGCCCGGCGACCTGCGCCAATAGCTGGAAGGTGCGCTCCGCGGCGCGGAAGTCGGGGAGGTTCAGGGCGATGTCGGCGAGCAGCACCCCCACCAGCGTCACGCCGGGGAAGTCATGGCCCTTGGCCACCATCTGGGTGCCGACCAGGATGTCCTTCTCGCCCTTGGCGAAGGCGGCGAGCAGCGCGGTGATCTCCTCGGCCTGGGTGGCGGAGTCGCGGTCGAGCCGGCACACCCGCGCCGCGGGGAACCGCTTGCCCAGCTCCGCCTCCACCGCCTCGGTGCCCATGCCCAGGCTGTCGATGGGCCCTCCGCACTGGGGACAGGCCGCCGGCAGGGGCTCGGTGTGGCCGCAGTAGTGGCACAGCAGGCGGTTGCTGGTGCCGTGGAGGGTGAGGCTCACCGCGCAGTCACGACAGGTGACCGACCGGCCGCACGCCAGGCAGACGTGGTAGGTCGACTGCCCGCGCCGGTTCAGGAAGAGGATGGCCTGGCGCCCCTTGGCGAGCACGTCCTCCAGCGAGGCTCGCAGCTCCTCGGACAGCAGCGGCGGTCCGCGTGACAGCTCCTCCTCGATCTCCTCCCTGGCGGGAGGCCTGGCGGCAGGGTCCTCGCCGTACGGGGCGCTGGCCTCGGCGGCCTTGCGCGCCTCGAGGGCGCGCATCTTGGACCTGGCCGCCAGCTGGGGGAACGCAGCGGAGACATGGCCGCGCCCCTCCACCCGCATGTCCACGACGTGCACCGCGGGCATCGGCCGATCGTCCACGCGCCGCGTCAGCTCGAGCAGCTGATAGCGGCCGCCGCGAGCGTTGGCGAGGCTCTCCAGCGAGGGCGTCGCCGAGCCGAGGATCACCGGGCAGCCGATGCGCTGGGCGCGCACCACCGCCAGATCGCGCGCGTGGTAGCGCAGCTTCTCTTCCTGCTTGAAGGAGCCGTCGTGCTCCTCGTCGACGACGATGATGCCCAGCCGGGCGATGGGCGCGAAGATGGCCGAGCGCACCCCCACCGCGAGCGGCGCCTCGCCCTGGCGCAGCCTGCGCCACTCGGCGAGCCGCTCCGAGTCCCGCAGGCCGGAATGGAGCACCGCGACCTTCTCGCCGAAGCGCGCGCGGAAGCGCCCCACCAGCTGCGGGGTGAGCGCGATCTCCGGGACGAGGACCAGCGCCCCCAGTCCGAGCTCGATCGCCCGGGAGATGGAGCGCAGGTAGACCTCGGTCTTGCCCGAGCCGGTGACCCCGCGCAGCAGGATGGGCGCGAAGCTGCGGGCCGCCACCGCCTTCTCGATCTCCACCAGCGCCGCCGACTGCTCGGAGGTGGGGACGGGGACCGCCTTGCCGGCGAACGCCAGCTCGGGACGGTCGGGGACGAGGGGGACCTCGCGCAGAGAGCACAGGCCCTTTCCGACCAGCCGCTTGAGCGGGTCGCGCACGCCGGGGATGGCCGTGGCCAGCTCCTCCAGGTCGACCTCTCCGGGCGCGGTGGCCAGGTAGTCGAGCACGGCGTTCATGGCCACCCCGCGCGGCCGGGGCTCGGTGCGCGCCAGCTCGGTCAGACAGACCAGCTCACACACTCCCGGCTTGGACTGGGGCGCCTCGCCCGGACGCGTCAGACCGGGCGGCAACGCGGAGCGCAGCACCTCGCCCAGCGGATAGCGGTAGTAGGCCGCGGTCCACTGCAGAAAGGAGAGCAGGTCGGGGCTGAACATCGGCTCGGCGTCGAGGACCTGCGAGAGGTCGCGCAGCCTGCCGGGAGGCGCCTCCCGGGCCTCGCCCATGATGAAGCCCAAGGCCTTGCCCGCGCCAAAGGGCACCAGGACGCGCTGGCCTTCCCGTACGGCGGGGATCGTCTCCGGGACCCGATACGTGAAGAGCCCGCGCACCGGACGCCCGACCGCGACCTGGACCAACTTGCCTTCCACGCGTTCCCTTCGCCGCGGCAGGTGGGGGCCGCGAAACGTCGGCTAGCATACGCGGCGCGGACGACAAGGCCAGGGGCGGGAGGAGGCGCAATAGACCTGATGGGCGTCCGAGGCCCGAGGCGCCTATCAGGTCTGGAAGCAGGGCGTGTCATTGGCATCCGTCGCGCGGCGCCCGACGAGCCCGATTCTTCAGCGCTTCCCCTGCTCTGCTTTCGGAGGTGGGGTCCCACCCAGCCCACCGCCGAGCATCAGCGACACCTTGCTGAAGAACCCCTTCAGGTCGTCCGGCGTGCCAGCTAGCTCGAGCTGGGGCTCCCCTGAGCCAGGCGGCTCGTTCGACCGCTGGCGGCCCGGCACCAGGCTGGTACCGGGCCGCCCCTAGAGATGGTGACCCTCTTTCCACCGAGAATCACACGCCCGGCTGTTCGGGCTACTCCGGCTGGCCGGGCTGCACCGGGCCGATCCGGTACGGCCGCATCATCTCGTTGTCCTCGGGCTCGACGATGTGGCAGTGCCAGACGAACTGCCCGGGCTTGTCGAACTTCACCCTCAGGCAGGTCACCTGGCCCGGGTAGGCGATGACCGTGTCCTTGAACCCGCTCTCCCAGGGCATGGGCAGGGAGACGTTGCCATCC
>JACRCT010000471.1 GCA_016218885.1 Deltaproteobacteria bacterium
AGCGGCGGCGCAAGAGAGGATGGCCACTGCAGCTCTGAGGCCCATGGCTGTTCTCCGGGTGAACCCTGCGTTCGATGGATAGGTAGCCGGCGGCGCTCAGTCCGATCCCGCCAAGAGCCCGGGGCATCGCCATCTACTCATGGAGGTGGGCCTCGTTCACAAGGCTAGCCATGCTGCACTACCGTTCAGCCCGAGCGTAGGCCCGCGAAGCAGGTCGGAGTCGCGGGCCAACCCTGGGTCATCACAAGAGCCCCTCGACTTCGGGCTCGCGCCGCTCGCCCTGCGTTCGGGGCGACCGGTGGCCCGCAAGTGGCCGACCTTGTGAACGAGGCCGAGAGGTGACGACACCAATCTCAATCGCCGGACCGCTCCAGCCCGCGAGCCGCGCGACGCCTTGCCCCTGGAACCATTCGGCGTCCCACCCGCGGAGCCCGGATGTGAAGGTTTCGACCGCGGGATCCCACCATCCACCCCTCCATCGGCACTCCGGAGGGACCGCGGGCGCGAAAGCCAAGGCTCGCGAGGGGGCAAGGACCGCCACCGGCCCGCACCTGGATGTCCAAGTGCGGGCACGCGATGGGACAGGCTCTCCACCTGAGCTGACAGCGCTACCGGGCCCGGACCCTCTCGACCTCTCCGGCGACCTTGGAGATGACCTCGTCCAAAGGCAGCTCGCTGGTGTCGAGCAGCGTGGCATCGGTCGCCGGCTTGAGGGGGGCGATGTCACGGGTCGAGTCGTCGTGGTCGCGCTGCTTCTGGTCAGCGAGGACCTGGTCGAGCGGGAGGTCGACTCCCTTCTGCTTGAGCTCGTCCTGGCGACGCTTGGCGCGAACCTCGTCGGAGGCGGTGACGAACAGCTTCACGTCCGCCTCAGGGAAGACGACGGTGCCGATGTCGCGACCCTCCAGGATCGCGCCCGCCGGCGCTCCACGCGCCAGGCGCCGCTGCAGCTCGAGCAGGCCGGCACGCACCACGGGCAAGGCGGAGACCGCCGAGGCCCCCTTGGAGATCTCGGGGGAGCGGATGGCCTCGCTGACGTCCTCGCCGCGCATGAAGACGCGGTTCTGGCCATCCTCGAAACGGAAGGCGATGTCCAGCCAGGGCAGCAGCCTCGCCAGCCCCTCGTCATCCGTCCAGTCGATGTCGGCGCGCTGGGCCGCCAGAGCCACACAGCGGTAGATCGCTCCGGTATCGACCAATGCCATCCCGAGCCGAGCCGCGACGGCGCGGGCCACCGAGCTCTTGCCCGCACCCGCCGGCCCGTCGATCGCGACGATCAGGCGTTTCATGGGACCTTCAGTACCTCACGAAGGGCTGCAACCATCCGCTGGTTATCGGCCATCAGGCCGGTGCTGATGCGCAGCGCGTTGGGGAAACCATAGTTGGGAATCGGCCGAGTAATCACACCCTTGCGGAGCATCCCTTCATAGACGGGCGTGGCCGGACGCCCGAGGTCGACGAACACGAAATTGGCCTGTGAGGGCAACACCTTGACGCCGAGCTTCTTCAGCTCCTGCTGCACGTAGACCAAGCCCTGAGCATTGAGCTCGCGGCTCTTCACCACGTGGTCGGCGTCGTCGAGCGCAGCCAGGCCGCCCGCCGGCGCCGAAGAGGTGACGTTGAACGGCATGCGAGTGCGGTTCAGGTACGAGGCCAGCGCCGGCGCCATCACCCCGTAGCCCAGCCGCAACCCGGCCAGCCCGTAGATCTTGGAGAAGGTCCGCAGAGTGACGAGGTTCGGGTAGTCGCGGTGATAGACGAGCGAGTTGGGGTAGTCGGCCTCGGTGACGTACTCGAAGTAGGCCTCGTCGATCACCAGCAGCGCCTCGGGGTTCTTGGCGCGCGCCGTCTCGAGGAAGCGCTCGAAGGGGGCACGGCCAAACCAGGTGCCGGTCGGGTTGTCGGGGTTGGCGACGAAGACGAGCCGAGTCTTGGGGCCGATGCTCGCGGCCATGGCCTCCAAGTCGTAGTGCCCGTCCTTCATCGGCACCTCGAGGAAACGGCGGCCGTGCGCGTGCAGGGTGACCTTGTACATCGCGAAGGAGCCCTGGCAGAGGAGCGCCTCGTCATCGCCACCCATGAACGTGCGCACCAGCAGCTCGATGATCTCGTTGGACCCGCTGCCTGGGACGACCGCCGCAGGGTCGACCCCCAGGTGCTCGGCGATGCGGCGCTTCAAGTTGAAGCTCGAGCCGTCCGGGTACAGGTGAAGCTTGGACAAGCTTTCTTGCAGGGCGTGCACGGCCTTGAGCGAAGGCCCGAGGGGGTTCTCGTTGGAGGCGAGCTTGATCACGTCGGACAGGCCGTACTCGCGCTGAGTCTCCTCGATAGGCTTGCCGGGGATGTAGGGCTGGAGCGTCTCGATGTAGGCAGGAACTGGGGTGCGCATGGACTCTCCGGCCGGAGGGCGGGGGGAGGATCGAGCGCCGGACTGTAGAGCGATCGGGGGGGCGGCGCAAGACACTGCGAGAATGGGAACAGGGGAAATCGGCCATGACAGGCAAGAAGACGCCATGGCGCCCGCGAGCAGCTCGACGGCCAGGACCCCAATGGATGGCGCCGGAGACCATGCCGACGAGTCCGGCCCTCCTTGCAGCGTGGGCGTCCGTGCTTGCCGAGTTGCGCCAGCAGGGCACCTTGCCTCTCTTCAACAGCACCTCCGCATGCCACGCGATCACGCCTACCCGTACGCACCGCTCCGTCGTGCGGGAGCGCCGGCTTCGCTTCGGCCCCTACCCGCCCGACTCCGCTACCCTTGCCTTTCAAGCCGGCCAAGGGCCAAAGGGTTCAAGGGTTAAGGGACGGCCCGCTGCCTACGGCAGCGACCTGGCAAGACGCAAGCCGAGGAAGTCGTAGCGGATGTAGTAGCGGAAGCCGGGAACCTCGTAAAAGCGAAACGCCGCGCGCGCCACCTGCGCATGGCTGCTCCACGACCCGCCGCGTCCCACCCGGTAGCGGCCTGTTTCAGCCCCTGCTGGGTCGGTCACCGCCCCCGGATAGATCCCGAACCAGTCCCAGCACCACTCCAGCACGTTCCCGCTCATGTCGTACAACCCCCGCCCGTTCCCGCAGCCGACTGGACGAGCCAGCAGCAGCTTTGCGCCACGGGCCGATAGGTCGGAGCCATGCAGCGATCCAGGCAAGGTGCTCGAGCCGGTTAGCGCACTTCAGTGCGCTTTGTAAGGGTAGCCGCGGGCTTGAGCCCGCGGTGTTCCGAGCACTTGAGCCGCCCCGAGACAATGAGGCGAGCCACGAGCACCACCCGCCGCCGCCTGGATGGGCCCGCACGAGACGCTCAATCATCTCCGCTTCGGCCCCCCACCGGCCCGACGCCACTACCCTTGCCTTCCAAGCCGGCCAAGGGCCATAGGCTCAAGGGTAAAGGGACGGCAGCGACCTGGCGAGGCGCAGGCCGCGGAAGTAGTAGCGGCTGCCGGGGTCGTCGGGGTGGCGATTCGCCGCGCGCGCGCTCTGCGCGTAGCTGCTCCACGACCCGCCGCGATCCACCCGGCTGGTGCCTGCTCCAGGCCCTGCTGGGTCGATCACGGCCCCCGGAAAGCTCCCCCACCAGTCCCAGCACCACTCCGACACGTTCCCGCTCATGTCGAACAGACCCCAACCGTTCGCCGCCTTCTGCCCTACCCTGTGCGTGGTGTTCCCAGCATTGCCGCAGTACCACCCAATCGCGTCCAGGTTCGCATCCATGTTGCAGCCGGTTGCCGTGATGCCTCCGTTGTAGAGCGCCGTCGTCGTCCCCGCTCGACACGCGTACTCCCACTCCGCCTCCATTGGCAGCCGATACCCAACGCACTGGTACGGGTCGCCTCCCGCCGCGTTCACCGTCACCCCGCTGCACTCCATGTCATTGCCTGGAGTACGGGTGCACCCGGTCAGCGTGTAGCACTCCGCCAGGCCATGCGACGTGGACACCGCGTTCGCGTACGCCAGCGCCTCCCACCAGTTGACCCGCTCCACCGGACAGTCGGTCCCACACGACGAGAAGGTCGAGGGGTTGTTCCCCATCAGCGCCTGCCACTGCCCCTGCGTCACCTCCTTCTCCTGCAGGTAGAAGCCCCGCGTCAGCGTCACCTGGTGCTGCTCCTCCATGCCAGAGCGGCCCAGCTCGCTGGATGGCGACCCCATCATGAACGTCCGGGGTGCGATCCACACGAACCCCTCTGAGGC
>JACRCT010000472.1 GCA_016218885.1 Deltaproteobacteria bacterium
GACCGCGAGCTCGCCATGCCAATGCTGACGAGCACCAGGCATCGTTCACAAGCTCGGCCTACGCTCGGGGTGCCCGGTGGACGCCCAATGGCCGATCCTATGAACGAGGCCGAGCACCGCGAGCGATGAACGGCTTGCTATCGTCGTCGTCGAGCAATCGCCCCCATCAAGCCGGTAGCGACCAGCAGGGCGAGAAGACTCGAATGCCCGGCGCCGGCAGTGCAACCACAGCCTTGCGTTATCGCTCCGGGCCTCTCTGCCTGGTGAACGTCTGGAGTCTCGCCCGCGTCGGGCGCCCCCTGATCAGCGTCGGGCGCCGCCTGGTCAGCGTCGGGGGCCGCCTGGTCAGCGTCGGGGCCGGCCTGATCGGCGTCGGGGGCTCCTGCATCGCTCTGGGGGAGACCGGCATCGGGAGAGAAAGCCTGGCAATGACCCGTGGTCGGGGTTCCGGCGCTCACCACGTCAGGGATGCAGACTTCGTTCGCTGTGCAGCCAGAGGGCGGATTGCAGAGCTCGGTGCAGACCGGGAGCGCCCCGTTCAAGTTGCAGTACTGCTCAGGAGAACAAGCAGGATAGCAGCCGCCAGCAACAGTCCAGTTGACGCTGTATTGGCCAGCGATGGACCGGTGAAGGTATGTCGACGACAGAGTAGAGCTCTCGTTGCCCTGGCTGTCCACCGCGGTAACGGCGTATCGGGTGGTCCCGTCGGGCTTGCCCAGGTAGTCGACATAGGAATTGCCGCAATTGGCGCAGATAGAGGCCACCCGGTTGGTCTGGGAGATAGCGGGAGCCGCACCATCCTTGGCGTAGATGTTGAAATACCGAATCATGGACGACTGAAAGGACGTCGAGAAGCTGCTCTTTCCCTTCGGGTCGCTCGGATAAGCCGCTGTCTGCGCTCCCGCCGTGTTGAAGACGTTTGACAGGGTGCGCGACTCCAAACCGGAGTGCTCGATGGCCGTCACGGCGTAATGCCAGGTTCCAGGGCCCGGGGTGTCCGTGAACTCCCAGAAGTCGTTCCCCGTCCAGAGGCCGTCGCTGAAGTCGTAGCGGCTGAAGATCTCCGCGTTCATGGTCTTGACTGGCTGCCAATGGCCTGTACCCGTATTCGACCTCCACAACCTGAACGCGTTGGTCTCTCGGGGCGGAGGCGGATCATCGCTGGCCTCATCCGGCCAGCCGCGCTTCGTGTAGCCGCGCGGGTTCGGCGTGGCGAGCCTCCAGTCGAAACGCACGGTATAGGTACCACTTCCGGTGACTCTGGTGATCTCCGGTGGATGCGGGAAGTAGGCGACGGCCACCGACGTGGACCCAAAATCGTCATCGTCATCATCGCCATCGTAGTCAGAGTGGAACATGACGGTCTGAAAGGTGAATTTCGTACCATCGGGCGACTGCACCGGCCGAGGCAAGACGTTGTAACCCGAGCCAATACTGGGCCGCTCCACGTCGACGACGGAGATGGCGCTGCTGGTGGCATCGGTGTAGACATTGGTGAAGATGAGATCGCCGCCCACCTCATTGGCCAGAACGTAGTCGGTCCAGCCCGCCCAGTTGTGGTGCCCGCTGTCGAACTTGCCCTGGTTTGCTACCCAGCCCGGGCGCGTATTCCATTGGTTGAACCGATCGACAATGCGCGTGCCCTTCCCGGCCGTGGTGAAGTCGCCTAATACGCCGAATCGACCCCACTTGTCGAAGGCCGGGTGCCCCCAATAGCGATTTCCGTAAGGATTGTTGGGGGTGGATGGATCGGGTGGGCTGGTGGTGGCCTCACCGTCGGAGACAATCTTGATGTCCTCGTATTGCCCGAACGAATCGCCATCCCAATCCTCCCACCGGGGTCCGCCATCGGCATAGTGCCCATCTCTCGCCAACTGCCAGAAATTTCCGCCTTTCGAATATTGGATAATTATCGAATCAGCATTGGGGCCCAGGACCCAGAGGGCACCTGCGTGTGCTGCGAGCTCGTATTCGGGTTTGTGGTCCCCATAGGGATCGGCAGCCGGACCGCAGTTGCGAGCCATGCCCCATTTTCGGTGGAGCTGGCCGGTGTCGAGGCGAACGAAGTACAGGTATTCGGTTGCTATCGGATTGGGGCACTCGTTGCACTGATGGTGTGTCGGCGCGTCATAGGAGACGCCCACCATCCAGCGATCGTCGCCAGAGATGCCGTTCTTGATGTGCTCGCCCGGGCCGATTCCGTCGTTCAGGTCGACGATCAACACGCCCGAAACGCCGTTGCTCTCGTCGAGGGTGTACTTCCAGAGCTGGTCGCCCTTGTTCGCGCCTCCGCCGGATTCGCTCTGGAATCGATAGATGACGTTCGGCTGGGTGTTGGTCCATCCGAAGCCGCCGTAGGAGCCGTTCTGCAATCTGGCGCCCAGCAGCGCTTTCCTGAGCCGCGAGCCGTCGGTGTTCACGATCCAGTCGTATCCCGAGGGTACCGGAGCGGAGATCCTGGTTTGGGGGACGTTCTTCAGTCCGAGCCTTCGGCCGTCAGCGCTCCAGACGCTGTCCAGGCCATGCTCCTTGCCAATGTACTCGACGCTCCCTGGCTTGAATGCCAGCCGCCAGGCCTCATGGCCCGTGGTGGCGTCGATGTAATGCAACGTCTCCGGCTGCCAATGGTAGTAGGGGGCGGCTTCTCCGCTGTAGAAGGTGGCAGTCGACGACCTCGCTTTCCTGGCCATCACCTCGTCGAGGTTCTGGACGGCAGCATGGCTGGAGGTGGCGAGGAAAAGGGGAAGCAACAGGGCCAGTGATGAGAGCCAGCCGCACGGAATCGCGCTTAGCGGTGTGCTGAGACTTGAGATCTTCATGTCCCCCCCCGACTAGTCCTTCGTGTCTGAGACGTCCGCGGACACGAGCAATCGTCGGGCCAGGTCGCATGCGTCAAGCTTTCACTGGTGGCCACCTATTGCTGGCCACGCAAGGAGGTGTTGGCTCTAGGCAGCGAATTGTTGGCGCAAGATGGGAGGAGTGTAGGCTCCAGACTACAGAGAGCAGTGCGGCCTCGTTCACACGATTCGTCTGCTCGGTCGCGACCGGAGGCAGTTCCCTCCTTCTCTGGCGGTGGGTCGGGGTGAGGGATCTATGCGTGATGGCTCGGGAGTTTCCTCGCGCTGCCCGATTCCAGAGGGAGAGAAGTGGAGACGAACGTGGCCCGCGCGTGTCGGCGAGTCCTGCAATGCAGGCGGCTGAAGACACCTGAGAACTGAGGTCTGGGGCCTACGGTCGTAGCGGCTCGCTGGCGGACTCAACCGGTCCCACGAGCACTGCCTGGGTCTGAGCGACGGCATCCTCGGTTCCCCGTGAAAGGGCACGTCAGAGCGGCTGCTCGTAGTGCCCTTCCACATAGGCCCGCCCGGGCTCGAGGACCGCCCGGGAGAAGCCGCTGCACGCGCCCTGCGTCTCGAGCGGCGTCCGGGTGCGCTCCCAGTCGTTGCGGCACGCCGTCGGCCCCATCGCCGCTTGGGTCTCCCGATAGGTCAGCCCGGCAGGGAGCCAGACCTCCCAACGCGCGTCGCGCACCGTCACCGGCAGCCGCGGAAGCTCTACCCGAAAGCGCCCGCGGATGCCCATGGCCTGGCCGTCGAAGGTGTAGGCGAGTTCTACCTGCGCATTGCCGCGCACCGGGACCTTCACCGTCGTCCCCTGCGCCACAGTGCTCGCCTTCAGGGCCCTGCCTCCCACGTAGGCCTTCCACAGCCGCGCGCCCTGGGGCAGCACCAGGGTGAGCTCTCCCTCGGAGGCGAGGACGCGCACCGTCAGCCGCGTCACGCCCGCGCCGCCCAGTGAGACCACCGTCAGGGCCCGCAGCTCCTCGAGCGTAGCGCCCGCCTCGGTCCGCTCCGCCGCGCCCGGCAGCAGCAGCTCCAACCCGCTCGCGCCCAGAGCAGCCAGCGCGGTCGTTCGCCCTCCGGGGCCGCGCTCGATACTCCACCCTGTGCGACCGGCGATCCTCTCGAGTCCGGGCACCTCGATCCGCGCCTTGCCTCCAGCCAGCCCGGGCGGGAACCAAGCCAGCCGCGTGGACGACCCGGCAACCTCGAGAGGCCCCTCCACCTCGAGGTCGAGCTGGTAGCGGCCCAGACCATCGGCCGCGAAGGCGATCCCCTCGACCGAGCGCACCAGCAGCCCCCGCCGATCCTTGGGGACATCCACCTGTGCTGAGGACACCGCGAGGTGCTCGGGCAGCAGCGGCGCGACGACCCAGCGGTCGGCCAGCACCGAGATCTCGAGGTGGATCGCGAGGCGCGCCCTGCCTTCCTGGATCCGGCCGTCGACCTGTGCGGTCATCGACCACGCCGTCGGAGCCGCACCCCTCGGGGCCTCCGGGACCGGCCGACCTTCGCGACGAAAGAGCCGCTCCAGCTCGCTCCAGGGCACGGTCGCCTTCTCGATGGTGATGGGCTGGGCGAGCACCAACCCCGGCAGCTGTGTCGTGGCGAGCACCAGCCCGGCGGCCACCCACCGGATCACGGCTCGCTCCGCACGGCCGGTATCGGCGCCGGGGATGATGGCCAAGGGTGGGAGGCCACATCCAGCGCGTCCACCACGGGGAGGACGGGACGCGGAGAGTCGCGGACCGCGAGCGCCAGCCGTCCCAGGACTTGCAGCCCGACCGTCAGCGCGGCGAAGCCGGCGATGACCAGGATGAGACCGGTGTGGGCGGGCACGAGGTAGGCCGCCGCCGGGACCGCGAGGAAGAACCCCTGTGCCAAGGCCACCGCGCCGCCAGCGCGCCGGCCCACGAAGCGCCACGCATAGGCGACGGCGAGGATGCTGATGCCGGCCAGCGCCAGCGTGGCGGCGACGGGCCAGGGCAGGTAGGCCGTCAGGTAGGAGGCCAGCGGGAAGTAGAGGAAGTAGGTGGCGGAAAGGCCCAGCAGGTGGAGCGCGCGAGCGAGCCGCGGCGTGCCGCGCAGCACGAACAGCGTGGCGAGAGCCCACATGAGAAAGAAGAACGGGGCGTTGGAGATGAGGTGGCGCAGCGAGGTCGCCACACCCTTGCTGTCGGGCAGCTCGACGCCCACGTCGAAGGTGGAAAGAAGCCGGCTCACCTCCCAGACCAACACCCTCTCGTCGCCGACGGTTTCATCGGAGGTGGGCGACATGGACCCGGTGGGGAAGTCGAGCGCGCCGCGGGCGCCCTTCACGGCCATGACCAGCCGGAAGGCGCTCACGGGCTTTCCCCGGCCGGGGTCCTTCTCGTCACCGAAGGAGTAGCCGAACCGCTGCAGGCCACGGGCACGGAACACCACCTGGAACTTCGCCACCCGCTCCCCCGGCACCTGCCCGGTCCAGACGATGCGCTCGGCGGAGTACTCGGTGTTCGCGGCGTCTTCGCGGCCGTCGACGAGCAGCTGGACCTCTTGAAGCATGAGGGCCTGGCGGTCCACCGGCAGGCCGACGCTGAAGGCCACGAAGGCCGGCGCGGGAGAGGGATTATGGAACTCGTACTGGCCGTTGAGCTTCGCCTCATAGCAGGGGTACTCGGCCACGCCCCTTCGCCGATACTGCACGTCGAGATCGACCCGCACGTCCGATTGAGCAAGCTCGCCGTTCGCCAGCTCGACGGTAGCCGCGTCGGCACGGCGCCAACGCACCGTCGGCTGCGGCTGTCGCAGCGCGCCGCCCCAGATGCGCGAGACCTCATCGCCTTCGTAGGCACGCGCTGTCCGAGAGTCGAGGCGCTCGGCGAAGAGCGCCCAGCCGAAGCTCAGCACCAGCGCGGCGGCGGCGACCGCCCCCAGGGGCATGAGGTTATCGGAGACGAGATTTCCCAACGACGGCGCGCCGGTCGTCGGCTTGGCGGGGTTCATGTGGCTCCCTCGAGCCCGGCTTGAGCGCCGGTCGGCGCGGGACCGATGCAACGCCAAGGCCGAGCCCCGCCCTCAGAGGCAGGAGGAGGCGTCGCAGGCATCTACGCGGTCGCCAGGCCACGCCGGGTGTCGACGGCGTGCCGCACATCGCCGAGCCCCCTCCCCTCGCAGATCGCTCGGGGAGGGAGCTCGCGGTGCTCTCAGCCTCAGCTCACCACTGGCGTGTACTTGGTGACCTTGGCTCTGCCGCTGGCGTCGGTGACTACCAGCTCGATCGGCTGGCCAGGCGTGAGACCGATCACCGGGAGCCGGAACTCGCCATCCACACCGATCTCCGCGGAGTACTGCGCGTCACCGATCTTCACTGACACGGTGCTGAAGGGCTCGCTCGAGCCAGCCGCGCCCACGATGCTGAAGCTGCTTTGGTTCGCCGTCTGGCTGACGTCCCGCTCCGCGCGGACCTTCGCCCCATCGAGGAAGGGATCCCTCGCGTCGGCCCCGGTGACCGCCACCTTCTCGCGCCGGCCGCTGGCGTTCCAGATCTGCAGCTCGTAGGCACGCGCCCCCACGACGACCGGGGGGCTCTTCGCTGCGCCGGCGTCGGCCGACTGCACCACGATCTGGTCGCCGTGCACGAACTTCGACTCGTCGGTGGACTCGAAGCGGAACCGGCCATTCGCGTCCACCTGCACCCGGCCGATCTCCGGCCGGCCGGGGAGGGACCCGTTGTAGATCTGCACCCATGAGAGCGGCTCACCCAGGCCGGTGACGGTGAGCGGATCGACCGGAACCGAGCCGCTGTCCATCACCCGCGGCTTGACGATCTCCGCGCCGAGGACGACGGGGATCTTCGGACGGGGGTTGGTGGGGTCGGGCACTCGCTGCTCGCGCCCGGTGAAGATCCGCCCGAGCGCCTGCTCCAGCACTCGGAGCGAGTCCTCCATGAACCAGCTCGGGTGCTCCCGAACCAGCTTCTCCACGGCGGCCCGGTGAGCGACCGTCGGCTTCTGCTCGAGCACGCGGATGAGCTCGTTGACGTGCTCCAGGACCATCGGCCGCTGGTTCGTCAGCGCGCTGACCGTCGGGTCCATCTCGTCGGAGCGCCCGGTCGCCGGCACCGTCCAGGCCTGCAGAGCCTGAGGCGCTGGATTGCCCGCGGCGTCCGTCACCCGGAAGGAAAGGAGGTCATAGGCGTGCACGCCGGGCAGCTCGAACCGCAAGCTCCCCGCGTCGTCCGCGATGGCCTCGAAGCACTTGCCCGTCGAGTGATTGGTGACGGTCAGCTTGGCTCCAGGGAAGGTCACCTGGTCCGCCCCGAACTCCATGAACGGCCCTCCCGCCACCGCCTGGCCGTCCGCCAGCTTCTGGTAGGGAGGCCCGCTCACCGTGCGGACGAGCGCTTCGGCGGTGAACTTCAGGGGCTGGGTGGGGAAGCTGGCCTTGGTGGTCCGGCCGTTGCCGTCCACCGCGATGGCCACCAGCGTCTCGCCCGGCGCGTAGTCGGTCACCTCGAGCTTGAAGCTGCCGTCGGGCTTCACCTGCGTCTCCGAGATCGCCCCCTTGGAGGTCGTCACGCGGACGACGGTGCCCGGCTCGGCGCTGAGCTTCGCCCCCGTCAGCGTGGTGAAGGTCTTGGAGGTGGGCGTCACCCCGATGGTCTGCTGGTTCTGGACCTTCCTGAGGTCCAGGAACGGGTCGCGAGCATCGGTGGCCTCAGGGAGGTGGACGAGCTCGGTCCGGTTCTCGCGCGTCCACACCCGCAGCTCATAGGAGCAGGCCTTCGTGAGCTGCTCCTTCGACCAGGATCCGCCCTGGTCGGCCGCGCGCAGGATGAGCTGGTCGCCATGGACGAAGAGCGACTCGTCCGTGGAATGGAAGCGGAAGTCTCCCTTGGCGTCCGCCACCACCGTGCCCACGACAGGCGCGTCCTGGCGGGAGGCGTTGCGCACCTCGATGGTCGCGAAGGGCTCCGTCTTGCCGGTGATCTCCAACGGGTCGCTGGGCGCGTTGCCCTGGTCCATGACCCGCGGCTTGATGATCTTGGCGCCGATGACGATCGGCTCCTGAGGCGCCGGGTTGGAGGCGTCGGTGCGGATGTCGTTGGTGGCGAAGAGCCGCTTGAGGGCCCCTTCGACGAGCTCGCGATCTCTCGGGGAGGAGAAGGCCTCCGGCCGGGTCTTCAGGAGCCTCTCCACGCCCTCGCGGTGGATCGAGGTGGGCATCTTGTCGAGCAGCCCGCACAGCTCTTGGGCATGCTGCGGCAGGATCGTGACCTGGCAGAGGATCTCCTGCAGCTTCTGGTCCGTGCGCCCCTCGGCGGGCACGACGTGGTTGCCGATGGCATTGGGGGCAGGATTGCCCGCCGGGTCCATCACGCTGAAGCTCAGCGAGTCTCCCGCGTGCACCCCGGCGATCTCGAGGTCGACCTTTCCATTCTCGTCCGCCTGGACGGTAGAGGTCCGCCCGGTGGAGTTGTTCTGCACCGTCAGGATGGAGAAGGGATCGACCTGATTGCCCCCGAAGCGCAGGAAAGGACCCGCCGGGTCTGCCTCTGCCCTTCGGTTGAAGCGCTGGTAGGGAACCCCTTGCCCGCTGGCCAAAAGCCCGTTGGCGTCGAACCTCAGCGCGGGGGTGGCGACCTTCTGCGACGTCATCAGGCCGGCCGAGTCGATGACCGTCACCGCCAAGGTCTCGCCGGGACGGTAGGCGGCCTCGGCCTTGAAGGACCCGTTCTTGGCCACCTGCGTTTCGAAGACCTCGCCCTTGGCGTTGGTGATTCGCACGATGGCCCCTGGCTCGCTGGAGCCCGGCTGGCCTTCGAGCTGGAAGGTCCGAGCCGTGCTCTCCTTCTGAACCGGGACCGGCTTGGCGCTCACCTTCCCCATGTCGAGGAACGGAGCGATGGAGTCCGTGCTCGGGGGCAGCCGCACCTTCTCGGTGCGAGGGGGGTTGCTCCAGGTTTGCAGCTCGTAGGAGCAGGTCTTGGCGAGCGTCGACTCGGAGGCGGCGCCGCCCACGTCGGTCGCCTTCACCAGGATCTGATCACCGTGGAGGAAGAGGCTCTCGTCCGTGGAGACGAACTTGAAGCTGCCGTTCCGGTCGGCGCGCACCGTGCCGATGACGGGGTAGCCGGGACGGGAGGCGTTGCGAACCTCCACGGTGCTGAACGGCTCCGCCTTGCCGTTCACATCCAAAGGGTCCGGGTTGGGCCTGGCGCCGCTGTCCATCGCCCTGGGCTTGAGGATGTTCGCGTCGATGACGATGGGGGGTTTGGGAGTGGTGTTCTCGGCCCACACCCGGACGTCGTTGCCCGCGAAGCACTTGTCGAGCGCCTTGCTCAGCTTCTCGACGTCGACCGGGTTGCTGAAGTCGGCGGGGCGCTTCTTGACGAGCTCCTCCACCAGCAGGCGGTTCGCCGGCGTGGGGGACGCCGTCAAGAGCTGGAGGATGCGCTCGCCGTGCTCGGGCAGGAAGAGGTGCTGGCACTGAAGCTGCGCGAGCTCGGGGCTGGGCTGGGAGGTGGCAGGAACCACATAGCTCTCGATCGCTCCCGGGGCGGGATTGCCAGCAGGGTCGGTGACGTCGAACGACAGCGAGTCACCGGCGTGAACGCGCTTGAGGTCGAGCTCCACGCCACCGGTCTCGTCCGCTTGGACCGAGAAGACCTCACCGGTGCTGTTGTTGGTCAGCTTGATCGTCGAGAAGCGATCGACCACCCCGTCCGCCTTGAAGCGCAGGAAGGGCCCGTCGGGGTCGGCCTTGCCGTCCCTGGAGAATCGCTGGAAGGGGGCCCCCTGGGCGCTCGCCAGAAGCTTCTGGCTGTCGAAGCGCAGCGCCGGGGTGTTGTGGTTGGTGGAGATGCTCCGGCCGTTGACGTCGAAGGCCAGGAGCTTCAGGGTCTCACCGGGCGTGAAGCTGCCGACCTCCAGCGCGAAGGAGCCGTCCCCGGCGACCTTGGCCTCGTAGGTCTTGGCCTGCCTGTTCGTCACCCTCACGATGGAGCCCGGCTCGGCCGACAGCGGTCCGCCGGCGAACCGGAACGTCTGCTCGGAGGCGCCGGCCGCGATGGGCAGCCGCTCCGACTTGATCTTCCCCAGGTCGAGGAAGGGGTCGCGCGCGTCGGTGCTCCTGGGCAGCTGCACGAGCTCCGTCCTGCCTGTCGCGTTCCAGACCTGCAGCTCGTACGCGCAGGAGTGCGTGACGGTGTCTTTCGAGCGGGCTCCGCCCTGGTCGACCACCCGCACCAGGACCTGGTCGCCGTGCACGAAGAGCGACTCGTCCGTGGAGACGAACTTGAAGCTGCCGTCCTTGTCGGCGCGCACCGACCCGATGAGAGGCGCCTCGGGTCGCGAGGCGTTGCGGAGCTCGACGGTGCTGTAGGGCTCGGCCTTCCCGGAGACCTCGAGCGGATCGGGGCGGGTCAGGTTGCCCGAGTCCATCACCCTCGGCTTGATGATCTTCGAGGCGATGACGATGGGCTCCTTGGGCAGGGTGTTCTCGGGCTGGGTCCGGATGTCGTTCTTCCCGGAGAAGACGGTGCCGAGCGCCGCCTCGACCCTGGCGGCGTCGCGAGGGTCCTTGAACGCGGCGCGATGGTCGGTCAGCAGCTTGCCGAGCAGCTCACGATGCACGGAGGTAGGCTCTGCCGTGACGCGTTGGATGAGCTCGTCGGTGTGCTCCTTGAGGATGGTCTCGAAGCAGGCGATCTCGGTCAGGCGCGGGCTCGCGCGCCCCTGGCCGGGAACGACGTAGTTCTCCACGTTGCCTGCGATGTTGCCCGCCGCGTCGCGGGCGCTGAACGTCAACGAATCGCCCGCGTGGACGTTGCGCAGCTCGAGCTCCACCCGCCCATCGGCGTCAGCGACGGCGGAGTAGCTCTGGCCGGTGCTTCTGTTGTGGATCATCAGCGTGCTACCCGCGTTGAGCGCGCCGTCCGCGGCGAACCTCAGGAAGGGGCCGGCCGGATCGGGCTGGCCGTTGGGTCCCATGCGGTCGAAGGGAACTCCCTGCGAGGAGTTGACCAAGACAGAGCTGTCGAATTTCAACGCCGGCACCTGAAACTTCGCTGCCGTCACCTGGCCATTGCAGTCGATGGCCCGGACGTCCAGCGTGGTCCCCGGCTTCACGCCACTGACGTCGAAGGCGAAGGAGCCGTCGGGCGCCGCGGTGGTCCACTGCACCTTGCCGTCGATGACCGCCTCGAGCCGGGCAGAGGGCTCGGTGCTGCCCGGCTTGCCCGCCAGCAGCAGATGGACGGCAGGATCCGCCTCCGTGGCCAGCTGGCGCGTCGTCGAGACGCGGTCGGCGAGGAAGAAGGGAGCGGTGGAATCGGCGTTGGTCAGGTCGACGACGCGGCTGTCGCCGCTCCGGAAGGACTGCACCTCGATGCTCTTGGCAGGCGCGATCACCGTGTCGGAGAGCGCGCCGTTCGCTCCTCGCACCACGAGGCTGATCTGGTCTCCCAGGAAGAGCTCCTGTGCGAACCTGCCGTTGGCATCGCTGGCGAGCTGGAGGGAGAAGGTGCCGTCGGGATTGGTCTGAATCTCACCCAGCGGGGGCCGGTTCGGGCGCGAGGCATTGAAGACCTGGACGGTCGCGCCAGGCGCCGCGGAGCCCTGGACCTTGAATCGGAGCTCTTTGGGGGCAGTGCCACCGTCCATCGCGCGGCAGCGCTCGATCCGCGCGTCTGACACCACTGCCCGCTGGGGCCGCGCCGGCGACGTCGTGCCACCGAAGGTGTCGGCAGCCAGCGCCTGGATCTCGTCCTGGAGGCGCGTCGCGGCTCCTTCGGGAAGGCGGGCCTCCCCCATCTCGAGCAGCTGCTTGAGGTTGGCTTTCTTCTGGTCGCCCGGCAGCTCCTTGAGCTCGGAAAAGAAGCGGTCCAGATCCGCTTGCGACACTCGAGGGCTTCCGATCAGGCTCGATACGGGGTTAGGCATGGGCATCTCCTATGGTTCGAAGGCGGCACGAAGGCGGCGGACAGGCTTTGCTGCGTAGAGTCTTTGCGTGGGTAGAGGATCTGGTGGAACCGAGGCAAGGGCGGCCGGCGTAGCTCACCCCTGCCAGGTCGGGAGCCGAGTAGACGGCTCCCTACTCGCACACCCCTCGAGCGCAGCTGGGGCAGGGGTTACGGGACGTTCCGATGGGCGCAGCAGATCAGATGATCGCAGTGGCCGGTCGCGCTCTCGGTCGCTGGCGCAGGGCCGGCCCGGTTGCCGTGCGCCTGCCATGCCAGCCGGCGCTCCTCGGACGTCGAGGCACCGCTTCCTCCCATCACCGGCCAAGCGGACCAGGTGCGAGCTTCTAAAGCGCACGTCTCTCTCCTTGAAAGCCCTGTTCGGTGGAAAGGACACGGGGTCCTTCTGGAATGTCGCAAAAAAAGGCGGGGGCATGCTCAAGTCCCGGTCGTTACTGACGCTTTCCTGGCTGCGGACCGGAGAGCTGGCAGGAGGAGCGGTACCCGTACGAAGGCCGGGGCGCTGACCAGGCAGGCTTCCGCTCTCCTGCTCACCGAGTTCCTCCTTGGGGCCCGTCTCCTCCACGCCGCGCATCGAACCGGAGGCGCGGATTTGCCGCATCCGGCTCTCGAGGTCGGCAAGAGGGTCTTTGGGGAGATCGGCCAGGACTGCGGACGCTTCCGGCACTTCGACCTGGGGAGCTTGAACCACGGGCACCGCCCTTGGGACGCTCACTCCAGCAGCCCTTCCTTCTTCGCCACCTCGCGCAGCCGCTCTTTGAGCCGCTCCAGCTTCTTGCGCAGCCCCGCTTCGCGCCTCTTCCGCTCCGCCGCGTCGGCCACCTCGTCGTGAAGGATGACCGCGATCTCCGACCACGGGAGCCCGCGATCGATCCGCAGGCTGAGCAGGGCCTGCTCCTCCGGGCTCAGGCTCTCGCGCAGCGTCCGCAGCCGGTCCTTCACGTCGGTGCGCAGGAACGGCTGCGTGGCGGTGCGCACCTGCGCTGCGATGCCGCTCAGGGGCCCAGCCGCCGACAGCGGGGCCTGCCGCCTGGCCCGAGGGCAGCGCAGGTGGTCGAAGCAGACGCGCCGCACCACCACGAACGCCCAGGTCCGGAACGAGGCGTCGCGCCGGAAGCTGGGCAGCCCCGCCCAGATCTTCTCGCAGGCCTCTGCGAAGGCGTCCTCGGCGGCGTCGAGCGAGCGCAGCATGGCCGCGGCGAAGCGCAGGAGCTCCGGGCCGTAGGCGCTCAGCCCAAGCTTCGCTGCCTCGGTCAGGTCCCCGGCGCAAAGGCGCTCGCGGATGGAGGCCTCGACCGGGTTCGCCGCTGTGCTCTCGCCGTCCATCCTTCGACTCCAGCATCGCTTTGCGCTACTCACGCTTCAGGACGCCCGGGGGACGAGCGACGCTACCACGCTGGTGCGGATAAGCTTCCGCCGCGATGTCCGAGCCGCCCGACAGCGAAGCCAGGTTCGACGCCCTGCTGCGCGATCTCGCGCGCGGGCCGGCCGAGTCCGGCGAGGCGCAGGCAGCGGCGCTCGTGGGCCACTCGCTGGGCCCGTATCAGATCGTCTCGGTGCTGGGACAGGGAGGCCTGGGCACGGTCTTCCTCGCCGAGGACACCAGGCTGCTGCGCAAGGTGGCCCTCAAGCTCGTGCGCCCCGGCGCCGGCCTGCTCCCGGAGCGCGAGGCGGTGCTGCTCGAGGCCCGC